>DUZM01000001.1 GCA_013349485.1 Candidatus Hydrogenedentota bacterium
CTTATACCTGACATCCGGCCGCTGGACAATCTGCTATCCGGCGGCCCGCGAAGGAAGGGGCTTGACGCCGCCGAAGACCACGTCCTGCTTATGGACTACGTATTGGCCTTCGACCACGCCGCGTCTGTTCTCTGTCCGGGGGGCGGTTTGGACGCGTTGATCGAGCGGGGCAACACCGAGGAAGCGATTGCGCTTATACAAGATTCGGGGTTGGCCGAGGCGTTGCACAGCTACGCGCGGCGCATCAGGAACAAGGGAGAGCTGGGCGTGCTGGCCACGGTCAACGTCAAAGCGTGGGCGGATTTGCGCGATCGGATGGGCCTGGGGCCGCAGGAACTTGCAGTGCTCGAAGCTCTTCCCGAGGACTATGAACCCACTGTGGTTGTGCTGCCGGATCGCGTCATCCTCGTGGGCGGCCCCGAGAAGCGGGTGAAGGTGAAGGTCTTGGCGCGTCCGCTCGGGGCAACGGATTTCGCGGAACGTGTCCTGGCGTCGCTCGGCCGTTCTTCGTACGCCCTCGTTTTCCCGGAGGAAGTGGAGGGGGCCGGCAGCGTTGAGTACGGTATCGAAGTGGTCGAGGGCCGGCGGAAACGTTTTGAATGGCCGCGCGGTTTCCCGGCAGCTACTGCAACCGCCACAACGTATGTTCCCAGGTTGGCGTCCGTTCCCGCGCCGCCTGCGTCGGGTCGGGTGACGCCGGTGGCCGTCGAATACGGGGTGTCGCCCGACTGGTACAGCGTTATCCTCGAGTGGACGCCGGAACCGGGCGAGGCCTACGCCGTTTACCGGAACGGTGCGCATCTGGCCACGGTGGCCGATGGTTGGTTCGAGGACCTGCGTCCTGTCTCGGGTTCCGCGGCAGACTACGGCGTGGTGGCGCGCAGCCTCTGGTCCGGGTTGACGGCGTATGCGGCCGCGCCGGTGTCGCTGCCTGGGCTGCCGTTGCCCGAGCCGCCCGCGAGCTTGCACCTAGCCACCCGGGCAAACCGGGTCGTCCTTGGGTGGTTCAGCGACTCGCCGCAAGCGGGGCAATACAACGTGGTGAAATACAATGAAGACCTCGAGCCCGTCGGGGAAATCATCGCCGCTGCCGATTATGGTCACTATTTGCAGGCAACCGATCGGGTCGAGGGCGGGACGGCGTGCACGTATTCGGTGGCCGGCGCGGCGCCCGACGGCCGAGTCGGCGCCCCCTCGAGTCTTGTCGGCGTGATTGCGTCGTCCGAGCCGGCTCGCCCCCGAGTTCAGCTTTCGTTCGAGGATACGTCATTTCTCATGGAACTGTCGCAGATAGCGGACAACGCCTTGGCGGTCGGCGGCAAAGGGTGGTCTGAACTCGCGCGTCAACCCCAATGGGACCCGGAGCGGGCCCTGACACTGAGCCTGTGGGTGAAACTGGATGACGTCGAGGGGGCGCCGGTGCTTATCTGCAAGGGTCCATGGGAGGAGGTGACGTATTTTTTGCAGCTCGTGGGCGGCCGGATCCGGTTCCATATGGCTGACCTCGGTACGCTCGATGGGGGCAGCCCGCAACCGGGGGTGTGGCAACACATTGCAGCCGTCTATGGGTTCGGCGAAATGCGGATCTATCTTAATGGCGTGCAAACTGGACGCAAGAACGTCGCAGGCGTCCCTCCGCTAGATACAACGCCTCTGCTGGCGCCGCGTTATGGGCTTAGCGAGGAGACGTATTACGTCCACGGCCTTCTCGACGATATCCGCATCTACGATGTAGCACTGACTGGCGAAGAGGTGCGGATTCTTCGCGAGAAGACCAGGCGCTGACGCCCGGACGGTCGCGGCGTCTCAGGCGACTTGTCGTTTTCTGCGCTTTACTGCCAGGGAAAGGAGAACGGCGAGGAACAGTGCCGGGTTGCCATATGCGGGCGGGGAACCGCTTCGGGAAACAGCGGTTATGGTTGCGGCGCATGAGGGGGTCAGCACCCCTGGTTGGTCGGCGCCGGAGACCTCGTAGCCGGCCGCCTGCCAGGCATCAAATCCGCCGAGCATGTTATGTACGGCGGTAAAGCCTTTGTCGCTAAGGAGTTGGGCCGCCGGGGCGCTCCGACCGCCGGCCTTGCAATACACCACGATGTCCTGGTTTTGCAGGTCGGCAATTTCATCGAGGCGGACACCCAGCTCCGTTGAGTCGATGTTGTATGCGCCTGGGATGTAGCCGGCGTCGATCTCGGCGGCGGTTCGCACGTCCAGGAAGAACGTTTCGTCTTCCCACATCTGGTGCGCCTGCGCGACTGAAACGTCTTCGTAAGCCTTGGGGAATAGCATGCGATGTACGATCTCAGTTGTTACGTCGTCGCTGCCGGCTTCTCCTGGAACGCCCGGTTCGCCGCGCGCAATGTCGTATTCTGCCGCGAAAGCAGCCAAACAAATGCCGAGGACGACGACGAAGAGGCCGAAATGGGTGTACATTTTTTACGGTTCTCCTTGCTAGGGGGTTCCCATGGCCGCTTTTGAAGGCCGAATGCGGATCGCTGCGCGCCGGTATTGGTCGTTCCGCTCCAACCTGTGCGCATCTAATGTCTTACCACGCGTCATTCACGTTCCGGTGAGCGATGTGGGTTAGGATTTCTGCACATTGACGCGGTAGCATCGAGGCACGGCGACCTCGTGGCGGATTGCGCCGTCTTTTTTCCACCAACGCATCTTAATAACGCCGTCGGGGACGGGGACTTCACCGTCGCACCACTGGAGTTCGAGGTCCGGGAGTTGTACTTCGACGGTCTTATTCGTTGGATCGATACGGCGCAAGCCGAGCACGTCGCGATAGTACTGATGGCAGATGTGTGCGCCAAATCCGTGGCAGCAGCTTGCTGCGGCCGTGTCGTGTTCCCACAGGGTACCGGTTTGCTCAGCCATGCAAAGCAGGAACTCGATGGACTCATCAACGAACTGTTGGACGTGGCCAAACCGGGCGAGGAGGTCCAGCCGCAGGAGGTCGCCGACGAAGAAATTGGCCATGTGCACTTCCGGATACGCCCCGGATTGCTTCCGCCGTGGGCCGAATTCGTTGCGAAGTACGCGCCACAAGTCCGGGTGGGTTTCGGGCGTCGCGACGCCGAAGAAGAACGCATAGTATTGGCAGACTTCGCTGCGGTTTCGGGTAACGACGAGGTCGTTATCTTGTCGTAACGCATTATCTACGAAAAACTCCCCGTCAAAGGATTGCCGCTTAATGACGTCCCGGACGGCCTTGGCCTCGGCAGCGCAGTCTGGAAGGCCGTACACGCGGTGTGCCGCGTCGAGTGCGCCGGCGTAGAGCATGTTCGTGGGGTAATTCACGTCTTGGACGAACTCGTTGGCCCTGGACCATTCGACAAACACCCAGCTATCGAGTTTTTCGAGCAAGCCGTCGGCGTTCTTGAACTTGCGCAAGTAATCGAACAGGGCAAGGACCTTCGGCTTCAAAGCGTCGGCTAACGGTCGGTCGCCGCTGCGGGCCAGGTATTCCTCGAGTTGGACCACAAACCATAAGGCCCAGTTCGGAATGAAGACGCCGTCATAGTGGTCTGCGGGATAGCACATGGGCAACATGCCTTCGGGGAGTTGGTTAAGCCGTTCGAGCAGCAAGTAGTTTTCAAAGAAATTGCGCTCGACTGCGGTGTTTCCCGACAATGCGAAGGCGGCTCGTGCCGCAAAGGTGCTGTCGCACAGCCAGGGGGCGCGCTCGCGCGAAGGACAGTCCATGAACGTGTCGGGGCTGTTTTGTCTCGAGCTTTGGCGTCCCGCCTCGAAGATGCGGTTGAGCCGCTCGTCGCTCGATTGGAACCGGCCCTTGCCGGCGTCGGGATTGGCGTACTCTCGGATGTAGACGCCGCTGACGCGACAGGCGCCGTCGAGCACGAGGACCTTGAGATAGCGTAACGTGTAGGGTTCGAAGGCCTCGAGTTCGTAGGTCCCCGGCCCGAGTTCGTAGGTCACTAGCTGCGCCGAGCCCATACGCAAGAAGTTGACGTCTCCCTCATTCGTGAGAATCTCGTCAAACACGAATAGGAGGCGGGTCTTCTCAGTGCATGCCACTCGGGCGCCGAAAAAGCCCGTCAGGTTTAGGCCGAAATCTACGACATGAAACGTGTTGGCGGGCAAGTCGAGGCGGGTATCGGGCGTCAGCGCCTCGCCGACGTCCTCGTGGCGCTCGATGGCCAAGGTCTGCATTTCTATCGACGGGATTGTGTCGAGTTCTTCCGCCCGATACCCCAAGAGGCTGGGGCCAATGCCCGTCAAAGAACGGTCTTTGAAAACGTGGCCGGGTTGCTCGTTGGTTCGGACGGTTCCCCGGCTGACGTGGCGCGTGGCCGTACGCACGTCAAACGTCGGATAGGCTACATGCCGGGGCAAGTAGCGCTTTTCCGGGAGGCCGGGGCAGTCCGTTGCCTTAAACGCGGCGTCGGGATCCGCCCGCCAGCGATCCCCGCCGGGCGCGAGGCGGTACACTTCCGTAAACGGCCGCTGGAAACTGTACCGTTGGGCCTTTTGTACGCGCGCGTTAAGAACGGTTCCGGCGAAGTGCACGCCTGCACCAGCGGTCGACGCCAACACCTGTCCGTCGGCGACAAGTTCTGCCTGGAGGAACGCCGGCTGGTTCACAAGGTAGTAGCTGTTGACGTTGTACCCGGCGACCTCGAACGCGATAACGTGTCTACCGGGCGCTAGCCGACTGGCAAGATCCCATTCATCGACGCGGAAATAGCCGTGGGCGGCGCGGGCAGGCCCGTGGCCGCAGAACGCGCCGTCTATGAAGGCACGGTACACCGAGGAGGCGGCAATTCGGAGTACGACCTCGTCGGCTTCCGGCATGTCGACGACGGCGCGGAATCCCGCAAATACATTCATTTCGGTTTCGCGCCCCTCAGGCCAGATTGGTGCGGATGCATTCATACCGTTTCTCCATTGACCGTAATGAACGTGATGATAGTCCCGCGTGGAGACACCGTTTGCCTCTGGGCAAGAGGCCCCTCCACCCGTTGTGCCGGGAAGCTGCCGTTCTTCGGCGCAATGCGCTGCACCGGCAGCTATGAGACAGACAAGGCCGCTTGCGCCGGCTGCTCGGAGGCGAACCCGCGCGTGTCGCATCGTTGCACGAATTCCTGCAGTTCCTCGACCACGCCGACAATCGAAAGGGACGAGCGAGGTGTGGCGTCGAGACGCGGATCGGCGCGTTCGCGGCGGGCCTCCGGCTTACGGTATTGCTGCAACACGAACCGTTTCGCGCCGCGGATACGCCGCGCAATCGCGAGCAGATCGTCCTCCGTAAGCTGCGGCACGGCCGTCGTTCGAAACTCGTAGTCAATGTGGCCGCACAACAACAAGTCGATGCTGGCATTGATCGCGCTGTGGTCGACCGGCACGCCGCAGAATGCTTCATATTTCTCTTGAGGCGCCTTGACGTCCATGGCGACGTAGTCCAGAAGGTCCGCCTCGATAAGCGCCGCTAATACATGGGGGCGCGTGCCGTTCGTATCGAGCTTGACGGGGTAGCCGAGCGCTCGGACTTGTCGGATGAAATCGGCCAGATCCGGCTGGAGCGTCGGCTCGCCGCCACTGATGACGACCGCCTCGAGAAACGCTCGGCGTCTAGCCAGCCAGTCCAAGGCGTCTCGCGGCGGCATGCCGTCGAACCACGGTTGCCCGCCTAGGAGGTGCCGGTTGTGGCAATAGAAACAGTCCAAGTTGCAGCCCGGTGTAAATAGAACTGCGGCGAGTCTGCCGGGATAATCTCTAAATGAGTTCTTTTCTATGCCGGCGATTCTCACGAAACGGGCTCCATTTGCAGTTCGGCCGGCACCTCGAACTTTAACCGTTCGCGGTACTCTTCTTTCTTTCCGTCGTTGTAGTTTGCGACGGGCCGCAAGTAACCGGTAACGCGCGACCAGACTTCGGTTTCGGCGCCGCACGCCGGACACGCGAAATGCTCGCCGCGGATATAGCCGTGATTCGAGCAGATGCTGAACGTCGGGGTAATGGAAATGTAGGGCAATTTGTATTTTTCGAAGATTTTGCGTATCAGCCGTTTCGCGATCTCGGTGTCTTCGATGCTTTCGCCGAGGTAGAGATGCAGTACCGTGCCGCCGGTGTAGGCCGACTGCAGTTCGTCCTGTAATTCGAGCACGCGGAAGATATCCCTCGAGAACTCGACGGGCAATTGGGTCGAGTTGGTGTAGTACGGCGTGCCGTTGCCCGAAGCGATTATGTCCGGATACTTGGATTTGTCGAGCCGGGCAAGGCGGTAGGCGGTTCCTTCTGCGGGGGTCGCCTCGAGGTTGAATACGTGGCCGGTTTCCTTCTGTATCTCGACGAGCAGGCCGCGGAGGTATTGCATCAGTTCCATGGCAAATGTCTGGCCGTCCGGGCTCGTCAGGTCTTTTTCCATGAAGTTCAGCACGGCTTCATTCATACCGATGACGCCGATGGTGCTGAAATGATTGTGCCAGTATTCGCCGGTTCGCGCTTTCGCGTGGCGCAGATAGTGCGCTGAATATGGATACAGCCCGGACGCGGTTTGCTGTTCGATGAGTTTGCGCTTGATCTCGAGTGAGGTCTTGCCGATTTGAACGAGGCGCCACAGCCGCGCCTTGAATTCCCGACGTGTCTTGGCGAGATAGCCGATTCGCGGGAGGTTTATGGTGAATACGCCGATCGAGCCTGTCAGCGGATTGCTGCCAAAGAGGCCGCCGCCGCGTCGGCGCAGTTCCGTGGTGTCGAGCCGGAGTCGACAACACATGGAGACGGCGTCTTCGGGCGACAGCTCGGAGTTGACGTAGTTGGCGAAATAGGGAATGCCGTACTTGCACGTGATTTTCATGAACGCCTGGACGGACGGCGAGTCCCAATCGAAGTCTTTGGTGACGTTGATCGTCGGGATCGGGAAGGTGAACACCCGGCCTTTGGCGTCGCCCTCCATCATGACCTCGCAAAACGCCTTGTTGAACAAGTCCATCTCCGATTGAAACTCGCCATAAGTGGCGTCAATGGTTTTGCCGCCAATAATGACCGCTTGATCCTTCAGCGCGGCTGGCACGGTAAGGTCGAAGGTCAGATTCGAAAAGGGGCATTGGAACCCGACCCGGGTCGGCACGTTGATGTTGAAAACGAATTCCTGCAGACACTGCTTCACCTGTTCGTAGGTCATACAATCAAAGCGAATAAAGGGTGCGCAGTACGTGTCGAAACTGCTCCAGGCCTGCGCCCCCGCGCACTCTCCTTGGGTCGTAAAGGTCGAGTTGACGACCTGGCCAAGGAATGAGCGGAGATGCTTGGCCGGGCGACTCTCGACTTTACCGGGGACGCCACCGAACCCTTCCATCAGTAGTTGGCGGAGATCCCATCCTGCACAATAGGGCATGAGATAGCCGAGGTCGTGAATATGGGCGTCGCCGGATTCATGGGCTTCCCGGACCTCTCCTGGATAGACCTCGTGAAGCCAGTAGCTTTTCGTGAAGAACTCGCGCACGTAATTGTTCAGGCCGTTGACGCTTTTTTGCATGTTGGCATTTTCTTTGGTGCGCCAGTCTTTATTGAGTAGGTAGGCAGAGAACATTTCGATGGTTGCGCCGACCAGGGCGTTGAAATTGCGCGCGCCGGCGCGTTTCTCACGGTAGAGAATATAGGCTTTGGCGGTTTGGGCATGCCCGTTTTCGATAAGGACTTTTTCGACGAGGTCTTGAACGCCTTCTACTTCGGGGATGCGGCCGTCGTAAACGCGCCCGGCAAGCACGATGACCTGTCTGCACAGTTCTTCGGCGCGTCCGAAATCCTCGCCGCCGCACGCTTTCGCCGCCTTGAAAATGGCCCTAGTGATTTTCTCGGAACGGAACTTCTCGATGCTGCCGTCCCGCTTGCGAATCTGATCGAACATAAATGCCTTCTCCTACCGCCTATCACGTTATGATGACTCCAGGTGATAACTGAATACGACTCCCGATCTCCCCAAGATCGCCCCAAAATGTACGATTACGCCAACCGGCCTGCCAAGCTCATGTCTTACCTGTTGGCGGCCAAGAGGTTACGTTCCCCGTCGTTTCGCCCGGCCTAGGCCAATGTCGTCAGATCGCCTCGCCGCGTGGTAAACCCCATTATATGGTGTAGGCTCAATTCTGTCAACACTAAATGTTGCGTTTTCTTAAGTCAAGCGATTTCAATGGTTAACCCAGTCCTAGCATAGCGAAATGACGGGTTTGGCGACGCGGAGCGGGGCAACAGCAGCGATAAAAGGTCAGAATACTGAGAATATTTTCAGAGGGGCGCTCCGCGTTCCGTAATCTGCGCGTTCTGCTGGGCGCGAGCGAAGGATCTAGATTCGGGGAAGCGCGCGCAAGAACGACGCCGATTCTCTGGTTGCGTTCGGCATGACGCTGGACGCGTTTCTTGGCGCAGAGAAGAGCGACGGGCGCAACCTAAATTGGCGGGAGAAGCAAACGAAAGACAGACGGGGATCTTGATGCTGAAGGGGTCGTAAGAGGGGCCGGCCAGCGGGTGAGCCGCCATGCTTGCCAGGCGGTTGTTCGACGCGGAGTCGTGTGATACCTTGTATCGTATCTGTTGCTCGATGTATGAAACCCGATGGCGCGGCGTGCCGCCCCCCGATTTGCGCCAGTGAGAACGCCGCCGAGCCACTCGCGTGAGGCCTTATGCAAGCCGTTTTTGGGGATGAAGCCACTTACCCATGCGAAAGTGGCTGAGTAGAGGCGTACGCCGTGACATCGTCTGTTGGGGAATTCTTGGACTTATTGCCGCGTTCCATCGATCCTGCCATGTCGGCAAACGTAAGCGCGGTGTTTCAGTTCGTGGAGGAACGCAATGATGGGGTAGCGGTGTGGTCCGTCACCATTGCGGACGGTGCGGTCGATGTCGCTCGAGGTCGGGGCGCCAACTCGGATATTGCGCTCACGGCGTCCCGTGAGGCGTGGTCGGCCATGTTGTCGGGAGAATTGGACGCTCGGGAGGCCATCCTAATCGGTAAGCTGAAACTCGAGGGCGATGTGACGCTGGTCATGCAGCTTCAGCGCATTTTCCGGTTGTAGCGGCGGTCGGAACATACGAGAGAACGTCGACATGGCCTTTGTGCTACTCATCGTGAAATCCCTGTTTCTTTGACAACGTCTTGCCCGCAAAGTTATCGCAGAGGAGGGAGATAGGGAGATGCAGCGAATAGGGTGCTATCACGATACACCGGAAAAGCTCTCTCCCGATCCCCAGTATCTCCTTATCCGACTTTCTTACACTCTTTGGTTGGGGCGACGCCGCGTTGCGAAATCCGTATTGACTGCGTTCGGTGTGGCAATGGTTCTCTGCGTTTGCGGTTGCGGCGGCCGCGGATACCCGCCGCACCGTGCGTCGTCGGAGGACGTGGCGCTAACCACGTCGGATGGATTGACAATTGCCGCAACGGTGTATCGTGCGGGGCGATCCGCCCCGGCCGGACTTGTGTTGGTCCACATGCTGGGCACCGATCGGGAGAGTTGGGCGCCGTTCGCGTCGCAGGCCCAACAGGCCGGGTACATGTGCATTGCACTCGATCTGCGCGGCCATGGCGACAGCAAGAGGCAGGAGACAGGCCGCCTGTCTTACAAGAAATTTACCCGCGAGGATTGGTACGCCGCGTTGAACGATATCGCCGCAGCCAAGCACATGTTACTCAGCGAGGGGGCCGATCCGGATAACCTTGCGGTCGTTGGCGCAAGCATCGGCGCCAACCTCGCGCTTAACTACGCGGTGGCCGACGGCGACATTCAGGCCGTCGTGCTGGTTTCGGCTGGGTTGGACTACCAAGGCATTGCGACCGAAGCGGCAATGCAAGTCTACGGCCGTGAACGCCCCGCATTATTGATAGTAGCCCGGGACGACGCCTATGCGGCGGAATCGTGCCGTGCGCTGCAAGCGGCGTCGCCGGGTTTCTGCGAACTGCGGGAATATCCTGGGGCGGCCCACGGCACGAATCTGCTCGATGCGTCGGACGGCGCCGTTGATCAGGTTCTTCATTGGCTCGACGCGGTCATTGGCGCGGGGGCCGGCACTGGCGGGCAAGCCACCAGTGGCACCCGTGGACCCGGGGACTCGCGCGGGCGAAAACGAGAAGCCCTTGCCGGCGGATTGAGGGACTCGGCATGACGTTAACGGCGATCGTACTGCTCGTCGTGGCGGCGTTTGTGCATGCCGGGTGGAACCTTCTTACTAAACACGCGCATCCGACGGCCGCCTTTTTCCTGGTTGCAAACACGTTCGGCTGCCTGTGTCTTGCGCCTGTGCTCCTCCTTTATGGGAACGTCGCGGCGGCTTTCCCGGCGCGCGTTTGGGTGTTGCTGGCGGGGACGGGATTCTGCCTGGCTGTGTATATGGCCACGCTTGCGGGCGCGTACCGGACGGGTCATTTGTCCATTGCCTATCCTATTGCCCGGTCGGCGCCCGTCGTGGTTGTCGCGGGAATCACGTTCGCGTTGGGCAAAGGACACCAGATTACGCCTCAATGCCTCTTCGGGATCCTACTTGTGGCGGGAGGGTGTTTCGCGCTGCCGATGAGGCGGTTCCGCGACTTTCGCGCAAGGAACTACCTGAACCTTTCCTGCTTGCTGGCCCTTGCGGCGGCGTTCGGCACGGCAGGCTACATGCTGATCGACGATGAAGCCCTGCGACGCCTCCGCGAGGCGCCGGGGCTTTCGGCGGGCCCCGCGCAAGCGACTATTGTATATGCCTTCTTCGAGGGACTAAGTTCCTCGGCGTGGCTGGCGCTGTATGTGTTGCTGCGAAAGAACAGGCGGTCGCGCGTCCATGAGGTCATTCGGGCCAGCGGCCGTCACGCCGCGCTCACCGGTATCGGCATGTACGTCGCGTACACGCTTGTGCTCCTCTCGATGGCGTTTGTGGCGAACGTGAGCTACGTCGCCGCGTTCCGTCAGTTGAGCATACTTTTCGGCGCGGTCTTCGGCGTCGTCATCCTCAAAGAACCCCGCCACGTCCCAAAATTCGTCGGCGTGGCCTTCATGTTCCTTGGTCTTGTGCTCGTCGGAACGGGTTAGGACCCTGGGCAAAGGCCCGCGCCCAGCAACGAGAAGCATTCATTCGTTTCTGGCGCTTGGCCTCTGGCTCACTGAAGCTTGTCAACCTCCTCGGAAACCCGCCGGACGAAATTCCTCGCTTCCTCAAACCAGGACTCGACTTCGTCATGCGCAAAGGAGATCAAGTCTTCATAATCCCCTTGGTGCCGGTATTTGAAGAGGTCCCGATAGAAGTGCGCCATCTCGATTGGGAGTCTTCCGTTCTTTATCCAGTGCCTATCAAACAGAGAACGAACGCCTGTGTGTTTGGCTGAGCGAAATCCCTCGGCCAAGAGGAGTGCGGAAACCGCGTAGAAACAAGCGTAATACACTCGGTTTACAGCGCTGCGTAAGTAGCCGCTTTGTAAACACGCTTCCGCCGCTTGGAGACTTTCACGCGATTGATCGAGTCGGTAGCGAACGTATTCACTTTTTTCAGCCATCACAGGACGATGCCGTCTTTTCTTACTTCGATATGAAATGGCATTGCCGGATGCTTATCCCACCGCCTTTTTGAGCAGTATAGCGTCGATAGAACGACCTCATGTGCCAGCTCCAAGTCATAGATTGCGTTGTCGACCGTCCGCTCCTCGTCTCTTGTGAGGGGCTTGTCTGTCAAGACGAGAATATCGTAGTCCGATTCGGGACCCCGAACACCTCGGGCCGCACTCCCGTAAAGCATTGCCTCCGCTGCGGGTAGAAGGGCCTGAATAACCCTTTTTATCTCGATTAGCAATTTCTTGTCCTGCTCAGAGAGGGCGTCTGCTTGTTCAAGTGTCTTCATCGCGGTCAGCCTCGATTCGAGCGGCGTTTGCTGCACCTACAACCGCATTATACACCGTAAGGCCTGACGGTGCACCGGCAAGTTGGGAACGGGTGTTCACAGCGTAGCCGCCGACTTACAGCAAGCGTCGTTCGGCAAGACAGCGATCATAGGGGGAATCGAGGAAAGGTCCAGGCCTCTCTGCTCAGAGGACTGCGGCAGTTAGTAGCGGATTTCCTCGACCTTGCTATCGAGCTGCTGGAACGTCTTGGCTTCAAGAACGCCGGATTTCTGCACGGCAATCAAGAGTCGGTCTCTGCCGCGCGGCGTTCCGGCGGGAAGCCTATACACGGATCTTATGGGCACCCCGTTTACTGAGCCGCTCTCGATGGTCACCTCGCCGTCGCGGCCGCCTGCAAGCACACGGCGGCGTTCGGGCAGTTCGGCAGAGTGGGATGCCTTGGGCGCTTCGATAATCACGAGTATTCGTTCGGAGTCTTCTACGTTCTCCATGTGATGGCCGTACTGCGCCAGCGCGCCGATAATGGCCTGTCGCAGTGCGCGGAGCTTTTCGGGGTCATATCCCGAACTTGGCGGCCCGACTAGCCCCATTAAGGGCTCTTGGACTTTCAGGATGGTCTTGATTTGCTTGTCTGCTTAAGCCTGCAAAGCATCATGGAGTTCGCTGATCGACGTGACGAAGGTCTTGGTCTCCTTCTCGTCTCGAGGAGGTATGCTCTCCTTGCTGGTGTCAGGGGCCTCGAAGTATGCCCCGGAAGGCCTCAGGAGGTCTTGCTGGAAGCCTTGCCGCGCCTTCCCGGTGCGTTGCCGAATACTTTTCCCACAGGTCTACCTCTTCTGCCGCCTCGGCACAATCGCCCGGGTTGCGGGAGGTATTGCCCGCATCGCCGACGCAGGGCGTTTCGACCGCAAGCACGCGGCGCTGTTTCGCTTGCCAGTTTGCCAATACATTGGCGACGATTCGATACAGCCACGTCGAGAACGCAAACGCCGGATTGTAGGATTCGCCGTAACGGAATACGCGAAGAAACACCTCTTGGCGCAAATCTTTCGCGGCGTCGGGATCTCGGGTGGCCTTTGTCAGGAACGTTAAGACGCGGCGGTCCCATCGCCGCACCAACTCGCCAAACGCCTTTCCGTCTTGGTCGCGGCGGACTCGCGACATCAACGCCCGATCATTTTCGTCGCGCATCGTCGTCCGTGAACGCTGCTGCGTTTTGCTTCATTCTCTGGTTAATATATACTTCATGTTACTGGGATTCGACGAAGGGGACCTGGTTTTCTTGGCGAGGGCAGCGCTTGGGTTTCCCGGGCAACAACGATCGAGGCCGGCGCAAAAAAAAGGCGCTACAGCGTTTGCTATAGCGCACTCAAGGAGGTAAGACCCTGGGATAAGTCGGTCGCGCGGCGACGGGATTTTCGCCCCAACTGATCCTCTCTAGAGGTCTTATTTGGAAAGTGACATCCGTGTCGTTCCCGCCGCGACCTCCGTGTCTTGGCTTTCGCACTATGTTTATCGGCAGGTGGCCGGGAAACTTTAGCGCGGCTTGCTGATCGAGGGCAAGGGGCGCCTGCGGGTAAAGCCGGCGCCTGTTAGCCTCTTAAGACGAGGGATTATGACGACTTGAACGACGCGCGGCGACAGCGACGGCCCTTCGCGGGACGGGTCGTCGGCCAACGCGCTCCACGCTAGTGGCAAGAGTGCACTTGGGGCTGGCGTGCCCTTCTTATTTGGGCCACTTCATGCTATGCTAGAGAGTGGCGGCAACCCGACGAGGGCGGCAAGAGATTGTGTCGTCTTTGGCGGCGGCGATGGGGCGTTCTGAGGCCTGTGCCGCCTCGTAGGCCCGCGCGCGAGTGTGCTGAATCGCGCTGACCGTAAGCGTTCTCCCGGCGTACAGGTCTTTAAGCATGCAGGCGACGATTGGATGGGAGGGGGCATTATGGACGTTCAGCCAACCGATGCGTTGATTGTTGTTGACGTGCAGAATGATTTCTGTCCGGGCGGGGCGCTTCCCGTAGGCGGCGGGAATCAGATCGTGGGTCCCATCAACGAGTTTATGCCGAAGTTTCAGCACGTGGTTTTCACGCGCGATTGGCACCCGGCGGATCACTGCAGCTTCGACGGTACGCCCAAGTTTGTCGATGGAAGCTGGCCGGTTCATTGCGTGGCGGATTCCCCCGGGGCCGCCTTCCACGGGGATTTGCATGTGCCGCTCGATGCCTTCATCGTGGACAAGGGCACGGATCCCGACGTCGAGGCCTACGGCGGGTTCCAGGATACCGACTTGGCCGAGAAGCTTGCTGAATGGGGCGTCGAGCGCGTCTTTATCTGCGGCCTGGCCACGGACTACTGCGTGAAATGTACGGCGTTCGGGGCGTTGGACCACGGTTTTGAGGTCGTCTTGGTGGAGGACGCGTGCCGGGGCGTGGATATCCCGGAAGGATCGGCCGATCAGGCCGTTACCGAGATGCGGGATGCGGGGATTCTGGTTTGTGTGTCGGGACAACTCGAATGAGCGTTGCCGATTGGTACAGTCGAAAAGGCCTGGCGTTGTTTACCGATCTCTATGAACTCACCATGATCGCCGGGTATTGGAGGGAGGGGCGGGCCAACGTTCCGGCGTGTTTCGAGTATTTTTTCCGTTCTCTTCCGCCGCACGCGGGCTTCGCGGTGGCGGCGGGTCTGGGTCCTTTCCTGGATTATCTCGAGAACCTTCGCTTCGAGGAAGACGACCTATCATATCTCCGTAGCCTGAAGTTGTTTGACGGGGATTTTCTTGATTTTCTCAGGGATTTTCGGCCGACGTGTTCCGTGCGGGCGGTGGCCGAAGGCACGGTGGTGTTCCCGCAGATGCCGCTGGTGCAGGTCGAGGGGCCGATTTTGGCGGCGCAACTCGTTGAGACCGCCCTTCTAAATATGCTCAACTTTGCGACACTTATCGCCACGAAGACGGCGCGCATCTGCCTTGCCGCAGACGGCGAACCGGTTCTCGAGTTCGGCCTGCGGCGTGCGCACGGCCCGGACGGCGGGTTGAGCGGTTCGCGCGCGGCGTACATCGGCGGTTGTGTCTCGACCTCGAACGTCCTTGCGGGCAAGGTGTATGGCATTCCGGTGGCGGGCACCCAGGCCCACAGTTGGGTCATGAGTTTCCCGAGCGAACTCGAGGCTTTCCGGTGCTTTGCGCACCGTTATCCAGAGCGTTGTGTATTGCTCGTGGACACGTACGATACGATTCTGAGCGGGGTGCCGAACGCCATTACGGTGTTCAAGGAACTGCACGGGGAGGGCTATCGAACGCGGCCGGCAATTCGGTTGGACTCGGGCGATCTTGCCAAACTGAGCAAGATCGCCCACGAAATGATGCGGGATGCGGGGTTCGATGATCCGTTGATCGTGGGCTCGAACGATCTCGACGAGGATCTCATTGCCGATCTGAAACGCCAAGGGGCCAAGATCAATGCGTGGGGGGTCGGCACGCACCTGATAACGGCATACGATTGTCCGGCCTTGGGCGGGGTGTACAAACTCGTTGCGCTTTGTGAGAACGGGCAATGGCAGCCCCGGATCAAAGTCTCTGCGAACATGGAAAAGGCCACGGAGCCGGGCCGCAAACGGGTTGTGCGGTACTACGACAAGGCCGGGCATCCCCTTGGCGACGTGATGTATCAAGATTCAGAATCGTGGGCCGAGTCGGGCGTCATAGTAGGCCGGCGACGAAGCCAGCCTCATCTTAGGCGGCGTTTGAACAATGCGGCCCGCGCGGAAGAGCTGCTCCAGACTGTGTTTGAAAGGGGGCGGCGGGTCACGGATCCACCCCCGATCAATGAGATCCAACAGCGCGCGCGGGACCAAATTGCCTCGCTTCCCGAGGAATTCACCCGTTTGCGCAACCCGGAGATTTACCGCGTCATTCTCTCGCAGGCCACGGGGGACTTAAAAGAAGAGATGCTGGAGAAGCCCGAACTCATGTGACGGCGCACGGGGGCGCCCAGCAAGCAAGGCCGCGACCTGCAAACGTTTCCGGTGGCCAAGCTCCATTCATTGGCGTCAATATGGCACATTCTGCCGTGTTTGGTGAAAATATGTGCACCGCCCGGCGGAAAACATTGTTCAACCTTGACTAATGTTTATTATTTGGTAACATATGGGGCGTGCACAACTCGAAAGAGGTATCCAGCATCTAGTAGGAAACGAGCACGCTTGCAATATCTTGTGTTCTTTTCGTGTTAACTATGACATGGGACGCGTGTGGCGTGCTTGGGCACGGAACTTGCTGGAATAGACGCAACACACGCGGAAAGCTGCGAAAACCGCAACTTAGCAAAGTTTGTTTGCCAGGATAGGGCTTGTCGGGGAACGGTCGATATGTCCAGATTCCAGGGGGGAAGATCAAGTGTCCGCTTCAGTTAGTCATCATGGCCCGGAACTTAGCGAAGAAGTCTTCGGCCCGCTCCACACCAACTTAATCGGGAAGAGCGCATCCATCCGGGGCGTCCGTGAGTTGATTGATCGGCTGGGGCCTTCGAATTTGAGCGTTCTGGTCACGGGAGAAACGGGTACGGGCAAAGACATTGTCGCGCAGTTGCTTCATCGGAAATCGCTCCGCTGCAACCGGGCTTTCATCAAGGTAAATTGCCCCGCGATACCGGACAGCCTCTTCGAGAGCGAATTATTTGGGTATGAGAAGGGGGCGTTTACGGGTGCGCGCACGCCAAAACCGGGGCGGCTCGAGTTGGCGGACAAGGGGACGATCTTCCTCGACGAGGTCGCCGAGATTTCTCCGGAGGCACAAAGCAAGCTGCTTTTGGTACTCGATGGGGAGCCGTACATGCGGATCGGCGGGGTCAAGCCGGTTCGTTCGGACGCGCGGGTGATTGCCGCGACCAACGTTCCCATCGAGGAGGCGATCCGTCAGGGCAGACTGCGTAAAGAGGTCTGCTTTCGTTTAAGCGAATTGGTGATACACATGTTGCCGCTGCGCGAACGGCGGGAAGATATTCCGCTTCTGGCGGAGCACTTCAACTTCAACTTCTGCAAGCAGTATGAAAAGGACTACGAGCCGTTTTCCCGGGAGTTGATGGAGCGGTTGCAGGGGCAACCGTGGCCGGGCAACGTGCGCGAACTCGAGGCCCGGGTGAAAGAGCATGTGGCGAACGGGGCGCCGCTCTTGCCGGCGGGGTCCAAGGATGTGCGGAACCCGCGAAACGGCAGTTCGTCGTCCAGATCGCTGGACGGACGTGCGGTTCGAAGGCGAAGCGACGGGCCTGACCGGAAGTTCGTATCCTTGAAAGAAGCCAGCAGGCGAGCCGTTGAGGCGACGGAAAAGGCCTTGATTGAAGAGGCGCTGCGCTATACGTTGTGGAACCGGAGGAAGGCCGCCAAATTACTCGACATCAGTTACAGTTCCTTACTCCGGCGAATAGATATCTATGAGATCGGGAAAGTCTAGGGGGCGAGAGAAGGCCATGAACGTTCGGAACAACTCGAAGTGGGCAATGATTTTTCGGCACGGTCTGATCGCGGCGTGCGCGGCGCTTTGCGGGTGTGCGACCACGCTCGATGGAGAACAGGCCGAAGCGTCGGTGGGTGGGGAAATACTCGAGGAGTCGGTCACAGTGCCGACGGATGAACTTCACGGCAGACCTGCTGCGTCGGAAACGGGGGGCGGGATCGAGTCGGAAGTAGCCGGCGGTGCGGCCGAAGAGGCCGCTACAATGGCCTCAGCGGCCGCAACGCGAGTTGCCGCGTTGGAGGATTACCGGATTGGTCCGGGCGATGTGCTTGATTTCCGGTCGTTTGATGACGAAAGCCTGAGCGATGAAGTCGTCGTGCGATACGACGGTCACATATCCTTGCCGTTGATTCCCGACGTGTCGGTACTCAACGCGACGCGCGCGGAGGCCACTGCGCGTGTTCGAGAGGCGTACTCGGTGGAGTTCAAAGAACCGCGGCTGAGCTTATCCATTAAACAGTCCAACAGCAAGAGCTTTCACGTAATGGGCAACGTAAGCCGCCCGGGCCAGTATCCCTATGTGCGAGCCATTACGCTGCTCGACGCGATCAACGCGGCCGGGGGCCAGCGAATCAGTTTGCGCGGGGGCGATTCCTATGTCGGTGCTCAGGGGCAACTTACAGAGGCGGTATTGATCCGCCGCCGGGACGGGAAGCGGGAAGTGTCGGAATATGTATTGAGCGATTTGGCGCAGCCTGGGTCCCACCCCTCCGATACGCCTGTGCTGCCCGGCGACATTGTTTATGTGCCCGAGGGCGTCAACCTCGTTTACGTACTTGGCGAGGTCCGCCGCCCGGACGTATTTCAGTTGAGCGAGGGCATGACGTTGCTTCAGCTTCTTGCGCGGGCCGGGGGACCCGTCGAGTTGACGGGCCGGTTGAACCAGGTTGTGCTGATGCGCGAGACGGATGCGGCAAACACGCGCGTCGCTTTACTGGACGTTCGCAAGATACTCAAGACGGGGGCCGATCCCTTGCTCGAGGCCGGGGATATCATTTACATCCCGCAGAAGCGCCTGACCCGGTTGTCTCAATTCGTGTCGCGGTTCACCGGCAGCATCTCGCCTATCTTGAGTCTTTATCAACAGGCGTATGACGCCTATTACACCGACGAACGGTACCGGCGGCTTCTCGACGACACGGCGTACGGGGGGCAGGATTTGCTCGTGATTGAGCAGATTCTAACGGATATAAGTTCGTTATCGCAGACGCTGGGCGTGCGATGATTGCTGGACGGGCGTGGGAGATCTTGTATGACGGGCGAATTCGGAAGTGACGTAAGCTTTTTGCCGCCGGAGTTCGGCGCGCCAATTGCGCCGGAACCCCGTCTTAACATCAAACGGATGCTTCGGCTGCGCGCGCCGCTTATTCTCGGCGTGTTCGTGGTACTCGCCATACCGTCAGTGCTTGCGGCGTGGTTTTTGACGCCGCTCGAATACCGGGCGACGGCCAATCTGCGTTTTCTCGCTTCGACGCCGCGGGTATTGTATGACAACCGCAGTTGGCGCAGCTCCGTCCCGTATGAATCGTTTGTCAATACGCAGATCAACCTGATTACGGGCGACGCGATCTTGTCGCGCGTGAAGGACGCTCCGGAGGTGCGCGCCATCCCCTTCATCGCGGACTCGCCTGACCCGCTTTTGTACCTGAAGAGCAAGATCAACGCGGGTTCAGAACGGAACAATGAGTTGGTGGTGATCGCTTTCCGCTCGACGGATCGGGAGGCGGCGGTGCTCATTCTCGAGAAAGTGATCAATATTTATATGGAATACGCCCTCAATGAAGAGGCCAATACCGAAAGTGAGCGCCTAATAGAGCTTGGAAAAGAACAGGATCGGCGTGCGCGCGAACTGGACGCCGAACTGCGAAAGATCTCCGATCTTCAGAACGCTGCCGGAACGCCTTTGGCCAACATCGGCCAGTTTGGGCCAAGCGAAACCGAAAGCTATCGGGACACGTTCGCTCGGGCCGAAGAAGACCTTGCGAAGGCCGAAAGTCAGGTGACTCAAGCAACCCAGCAAGGCGAGCGGATAAGACAGCTTCGGGACCATTACAAGGACGCTCCTCAAGAGCCCATTTTCGAATTGGGCATCGAGGATCGGGTGGCGGCGGACCCGCGAGTGAATTATCTGCGGGAACAGGTCGTTGCCCGGGAAACCGAGTTGGCGCTCCTGGCGGAGAACCGCGGGAAAGATTCCGTGAGATTGAAGTCCGCCCGAGAAGACTACGAAACCCTGAAGTGGAAGTTGGCGTCCGTTGAAAGCGCCGCACGGGGCGAAAAGTTGAATTCTGCGGAAGCGGCGTTGAATGAACAACTCACGGCCTACGAGAAGGCCCGCGAGAACGCCATCGAGCGGAAGAAGAAGTTTCAAGAATTGATCGATAAGCACGAACAGCGCGCCATCGCGGCCTCGGCCGAGCTGGCCCAACTTGAAGAACACAAGATGAAGGCCGAGGAAATCCGAAGTGTGCTGCGGACCATTCGGCAACAGATCGCCGAGATCTCGATGGAAAGCAACGCGCCGGCCCGTGTGCGGCTGGTGTCGCAGCCGCACGCGCCGAGTCGGCCGGAAGGGGGCAAACGGCTTCAGTTACTGGTTTTGGCCGTTATGGGCTCATTGAGCGTCGGTTTGGCCGCGGGTCTGTGGCGGGAGCTGACCGACCAGCACACCCGCTCGGCGGAGGATATCTCCGGGATCACGCGGCTGCCTGTCCTTGCTACGATTCCTCATCTCGCGGAGGACCGTTTCGCAGGCCGGGCCTATGTGCCGTTGCTCGCGGGTGACTCGCCAAACTCACCTATTGCGGACGAGTTCCGGCGCATTCTCGCGCGGATCGTCTATCCGCCGGAGAGTTCGGTCGAGATTAACAGTTGTATGATTGCGAGCGCAACGCGCGGCGACGGCAAAACCTCGCTCGCGTGTAACCTTGCGATTTCGCTGGCGCGGGCGAATCGGCGCGTTCTGCTTGTAGATATTTGCCCGCGAGACCCGAGCATCGAGTGGTGTTTCGGTCTGGAGCCGGCGCCGGGATTGGCGGAGGTGCTTTATGGGGGCGCGTCGGCGCGCACGCTGGCGCAGCCGACGGATTTCCCGAATCTCAAGGTACTAGGGCCGGGGCTTCGCACGGATGGCCTGTCGGGCACGCTGGCGTCGCGGGAGATGACGGAGTTCCTCGAACAGACGGAGCAGGATTTTGACCACATTGTTATCGACACGCCGCCTGCGCTTTTGATGTCGGACGCGAAATTGCTTGCCCCTATCGTGGACGGCGTGATTATCGCCGTTGGCGTAAACGTATCGACGCACGGCATGCTTCGCCGGTGTCTTCGGGAAATGGAGCATGTCAACGCCAACATAATCGGGTTGGTTATTAACGGCATTCGCCCGACGCGAGGCGGCTACCTGCGGCGGAACATAGACTTGTACTATGGCTATTCGAGGGATCGGAGCCGAAGCGAGAAAGCGGAAGACCTTCCGGAGATCCGAATTGCCGACGAGGGGGATGAACGGGAATCCGAGCCCGTGATCTTGCTGACCGCCGACAGCAAAGGCCGCGAGGACGAGGCGTAAGTGCGCTCAGGGCCCAGGGGGGCAGGCCGAGGGCGTCGAGAACCCTCGGGCACCGGGGCATCATGATCCGAGAAAGTCAGTCGAGGCCGCCCTACGCGGCGGGCTCGCGCTGGAACTGGCCGAGAGGGGAATGGTGAACGAATGGCGTCGAGCGACAAAGGCAAATCCGCGGTTTCGGCACAAGCCGAGACGTCGCCGGACGGGCTCGGCGCGCCGGTGGCCAGGGTCGAGCTTTCTGGGATGACCATTCACAACGTAACCCGGGAGGAGGTTTTCGCCCTTATCGAGGAGCGGATTGCCAAGAGGCAACCGGGCTACATCGTAACGCCCAACGTCAATCACCTGTGCCGCTATCAACGGGACGCCGAATTTCGGGAGGCCTACCGGAAAAGCTTTTTGGTGCTGGCCGACGGCGTGCCGTTGCTGTGGGCGAGTCGGCTTTTGGGGACCCCGCTTCGGGAGAAACTCAGCGGATCCGACCTGGTCGTATGGCTTCCGGAGCGCTTTGCCGATAAAGGGAGATCGTTCTTTTTGCTGGGGGCCGCCGAAGGGGTCGCGGACGCGGCGGCCAAGGAACTTCGACGGCGGCACCCCAACATCGTCATCGCTGGCACGTACAGCCCGCCCATGGGGTTCGAGAACGACCCGGCCGAGGTCGCTGAGACGGCCCGTCGGGTCCGCGAGGCGCGGCCGGACTTCTGTTTTGTGGCGTTCGGCGTTCCGAAGCAAGAGCTGTGGATGCGTGAGCATTGCCAGACCTGCGGCGTACCCGTGATGCTGGGGATAGGGGCGTCTTTGGACTTTCTGGCGGGTACGCTGAAGCGGGCGCCCCGCTGGATGCAGCGCGTGGGACTTGAATGGGTGTGGCGCATCGGCAGCGAGCCGCGGCGGTTGCTTGGACGTTATCTGGCGGACGGGTGCGTCTTCTTGTCGCTTTTGTGGCGCGCGTTCCGGAAACGGCGCGCTTGTCGGCCTACTTGAGGATTGCGAAACACGAGGGTTTTGTTCGTTTATGTCGCGTAAACTGTGGCTTATTATTGGTGTAGCGGCGCTTTTCATTTTGCTGCTGTGCGCGGCGGGGGTATGGGGCGCCGTGCTTTACCGGGCTCGGCAGATCGACCAGTCCCTCGAGTTCGCGAACGCCCACTTCGCGGCGGGCGAGTGGGGGCTGGCAAAGAATCACTTTCGGCGTTACCTGGCGGAACACCCGAAAGACGTTGAGGCGCTTGGGAAATATGCGTTGGCTTGCGTCAACACGCTCGAGGATCGACCCAAAGCGTTGCGCGACGCCACGATCGCGTACTATCACATCGCGATCAATAATCCCAATGACGAGGCGGCCCTGAGGAGTCTCATCGAGCTGTATGAGAAACGGCGGGCCTGGAACGACCTCGAATACTATGCGGGGTACTTTATCCGCCGTTATCCCGACAGGACTTGGCTCAAGTATGAGCGGGCGGTGGCCCTCGACAATATGCAGCGGGGCGAGCAGGCCATCGAGGCCTACCGCGAACTGACCGAGGCGGGCGCGGCGTACGCCGACGTTTACGGCAACCTTGCGCGACTGCTTTATGGGGACGGCTTGCGGGACGAGGCACAGGCGGTGCTCGAGGAGGCCGAGGCCCGGTTCCCCGACGCGGCGCTCATTCGCCTTCAATGGCCACGGTATTATCTCGGGATAGAGGATGTGGAGCGTGCGGGGGAGACGATTCAGGAGGTGCTTGACCTGGCGCCGAACGATCCCGAGGTGCTCTCGGTGGCCGCACGCGTGGCCGTGGCGCGGAAACAGTGGCAGGAAGCGGCCCTTTTCTGTGAACAAGCATTGAAGCAACGGCCCGATAGAGCGGAGACCTATCTCGTCCTGGCCGGAGCCTATCAGAAGATAGGAGAAGTGGCCAAGACGTTGTCTTTGCTGGAGAATATGGATCCGCTCCTGCGGGTAGACTATCCGGAGTTCTTTTTGTTCCATCACGATTTGCTTATTCTCGAGGAACGCTTCGAGGAAGCCCGGCGGGTACTGGACGAGTACCGCGCGGCGTACCCGGGCCACGCCGTGATGTTCGACTACATGGAAGCGCGCGAACTCCTCGCCAAGGGCGAGGCCACGAGGGCGAGCGTTGTCCTGACGACGGTCGTCGAGAGCAATCCGAATTTCGCCCCGGCCCAGTACTACCAGGCCGTCGCTTATCTTCAATCATATAAGCGGGATCGGGCCTGGAACGTCCTGGTGCGTTTGCTGCGCAACTTCCCTGACGATGAGCGCGCGCGCGCGCTTTACGAACGGGCCTTTGGCCGTGACCCGGCAGCGGAGGACGCAACGGAAACGGCCCGTCTGCTTCTTGCAGATCCGACGGCGTCCGCAGGGTCGCTGGTATCCGCGGCAGGAAGACTGATTACCGAGAAGCTTCGGCGAAACGGCGCGTTGGTCCGCGATACGACCGTTGAGTCCCTTCTTGAAGCGTCAATCAAGCGGGATCCCTCGCATGCCGCGGCTTACGCGTTGCTGGCCGACGTCGCTTGCCAATGGCAGGACGTGGCAGGCGCCCGTAACGTCCTGGCCCGCGCCGCGGCGGCAGGCGTTCCGGAGGCGGAACTTTACCTGACCCGGGCGGGCGTGGCGTTGGCGGAGAACGACGTGCCCGGCGCCCTCGAACTCTTCGGGGAGGCTACAGCGTCCAATACAACGGTGGATGAAGTCGTTCGCTGGGCGAATTCGTTCGCGGCCCGGGGCCATCTGGAGGCCGCCTTAACCTTGCTGTCGGGGGCGGTCGCGGCGTCGCCGCCCGAGGATGTCGAGGCGCTTGAATTCGAGGAGGTGGCCCTTTGCGCGCGTTTCGGGGCCGTGGAGCAAGCCCTGGGCTTGCTGTCGGGTCTCGAATCTCGTCCGGGCATGACGCCCGAAAGGCGGCGGGCGGTCAATGAGCAGAAGGAGCAGCTCGTCTACGTGCTCATTTCCCCGGAGCCGGGCGGGGACCCGGCTGAGGCGGCGCGGTTGGCCGATGAACTCCGCCGGGACGAACCCGGCAACCGGCGTTTCCAATTGCTGTACGGGCGGGTTTTGCTCAGCCAGAATCCGCCGGACTATGCTGGCGCCCGGGCCATGGCGACGCCGTTGCTCGAGAGCAACCCGTCGGACTCGGACGCATTGACGGCTTTGGCGGACATTGCGCTACGGGAAGGCGACGTCATGGTGGCCTTGGACTATGCGAGCCGGGCCGCAGCCAGCAATCCGCAGGATGCATCAACGCAATTATTCTTGGCGGAAATACAGATGCGGGCACAGCGTTTTCTGGAGGCCCAGATCGTATTAGAAAACGTTTTGACGCTGCGGCCCGAGGATGGGCGGGCCATGGAACTTTTGGCAAGGGCTTATATCGCGACCGATCGGCTTCGACAGGCCGAGGCGATGTTGGCGCGTTTTGAGCGCGTCGTGCAGGAGTCTCCCGGGAAGGCGGGCACGCTCGAGCTGTTGCGCGGGAAAGTGCGGGTTGCACGAGGGGAGAACGTGCGCGAAGTCGAACAAGCCCTGCGCAGGCGTTACGTTGCGGATCCGGACGACGCGGAGGTGTTGCGTGAACTCGCTTTGGTCGTTGCCCGGCAAGGGCGGGCGGCGGAGTCCGAACAGCTGGTCAAGGCGTATGCGGAGAATCACAGCGACTCGGCGGACGCGTGGGTGATGCTTGGCCGCCATTACCTTGCCTCGAACAGCCCCCACCGCCAAATGAATGCGTCGTCGGCCTTCACACGCGCGTTGCTCGTCCAAACGGACTACCCCCCCGCGCTGCGCGGACTTATCGAGTTGCACATGCGCGCGAACAACCGCGCCGAGGCCTTGGCGTTGTGCGAACGGTATCTCAAGTTTCGGCCTTCGGACCCCGAAGTGCTTTATCGGAAGGCGTTTCTGCTGGCGCGATTGGGCCGGTCGCTCGCGGAGGCGCTGGCGAGCGTGGAGGCGGCCTTGGACATTGCGGAGCGATCGGAGTACGTTTACCTTCGGGGTACGCTTAACCTTGCCCTCGGCAATCACGCTAAAGCGCTGGAGGATCTCCAGCGGGTCAAGCAGAGCCTGGAACTGGACTCGGCCGAGTTGGATCTTGCGCTTGCCGAGGCGTATCTCGGCGTGGGCGAGTCGGGGCTGGCCGCTCAGTATTGTGCGTCGGCGCGGCGCAGAGCCGTCGGGACGACCCCGGCCACCGTGAAACGCATCGAGCGCATCGAGGCGCTTCTGGATACGGAGGAAGACGATTCATGACCGAGCACCTTTCTGCAACAACCCCGCCGGGGGCGGCCCCACCGGGGCCGGGGGCACCGGAGCCCGCGGGGCCGCAGTCGCTCCGCATCACGCCGGGCCTCCTGGTCAAATGGCTCGTAGTGGTGCTTTTGTTGGCTGCGCTGTATCGCGTTCCGGTGAGCGTGATGCGCCGGACCTGGAACCTTGTTGATTCCTACTATTCGCACGGCATTCTTATACCCCCGGTCAGCCTGTTCTTGATTTGGCGGCGACGCCGCGAACTCCTGCAACAACCCGTGTGCCCGAGTTCGTGGGGGCTGCTATTGATATTGGGCTCAGCGGTATTATTGGTCCTCGGGGCCTTCCTTGGATTCACGGTATTCGGCCAGTTCTCGTTGATTCCGATGCTCGCGGGACTGGTTTTGGCGCTTCTCGGTAAGGAGCACCTGAAGGTTTTGTGGTTTCCCATCCTGTTCTTGTTGTTCATGATCCCTATTCCTCCCGCGTTGACGCAGAGCATTACGTTCAACCTGAAACTCGTTGCCACGGAGAGCGCCGTGGGCATCGCCCGGGCGCTGACATTTCCGATGATTCAGGAAGGGTCGTTTGTCCACTTCAAGGATGATTTCCTGCTGATCGGAAACGTGTGTGGCGGTCTGCGCTCTCTCATTTCTTTGCTGGCCATTGGCGCTTTGATGGCCTACTTCAGCAAAGCGCGTCTCTGGGCGCGGATTCTCATCCTTGCCCTGTCGTGTCCGATCGCCGTCGTCTCGAATATATGCCGCATTTTCTTGTTGTGCCTGGTCGGCTATTTCTGGGGCAGCGAGGTGGCGGCCGGCAGGTTTCACGACGTGTCGGGATTCTTCATATATGGGCTCGCGTTCGTGCTGTTTGCGGCGCTGGAGGCGTCCCTGCGCAGAATTGCCCCGGCCCAGACATCGGAGGATCGGTGCTCATGAAACACTATGTCGCGACCATATTGATTTTGGCGATAGCGGCGGCCGGCCACGAGAGCATCAATCGGGCGCATGCGCGGGCCGCGCAAGAAAGGCCCGCGCAAAACGTGCTCGATATACCGGCCTCGATCGGGCGGTACAAGCAGGTCGGGGCCGATCAAGAAGTGGAGGAGGAGGTGCAGCGAATGCTGCAAACCAGCACCGTACTGGTCCGCAACTATGCGGGGCCCGACGGGTGGCCGCTCCAGCTTACGATCGTGTACGCGGGGACCACGCGGCGAAGTCTGCATTTCCCGCAGGTGTGTTTGGTCGGTCAAGGCTGGGAAATCCGCGAGCAGACTACTATGCCCGTAGGCTTTTCCTTTCGGGCTCAGCGCCTCGTTGTGGTCAAGGGCGCCCAACGCCAGGCGGTGCTGTATTGGTTCAAGACGGGCGAGCGCTTGACGGGAGACTATTTCGTGAACTCGTGGCATTGGGCGCGCAATCAACTGTTTTCAGGCGCGGCGACGTCGGCCTTGGTCAGACTGTCCGCGCCAATTGGCAATAGGGATGAGAGCGCAGTGTTTTCTTTGCTCGAAGATTTTGCGGCGAAGTTCACGCCGATACTGATGGAACGCGTCGATTAGGCGCCGGGAGCCCCGGCCAGCAGGGTCGCGGGTTGTGCTTGCTTAGACGACATGCGGTTTCGCCCGCGGCCTAGGGGCGCGGCAAGTCGGATGTCATTAGGGGTTTCAGCGATGGGGTCCGTCGGGCGCGCGCAAACGAAAGGGGAGGCCATGAATCGGTTCAAGATAGCCACGGTGGTGCTGGCAGCGTTTTGTGTGGCGCTGGCAGGGGGCTGCAGTGCGCGGAAGAGCGATCAGTATCGCCGCGAAGGAGACACGCTCTTTCACCTCGGGAAACTTGACGAAGCGCAGGGCGCATACCTGCGGGCGGCAGAGGTCAATCCCGAAAACGTACGGGCGAAAGTGGGTTTGGGCCGCTGTTACGCCGCCGAGAATCGGCTTGATGAGGCGCTCGATCAGTTTCGGGCGGCCGTGGCATTGGATTCGACGGTCGAGGCGGCGTACGTGGAGGGGGTGCGACTGCTGATCGGGCGGGAAGATTTTGACGAAGCCCTTGCCATGAGCAGGAAATACGCGGCCGTCGACGCCGAGCGTGGCGGCATCCTTCACGCATACGTTCTCCGGGAATCCGGTGATATTGACGCTGCAATCGAGCGGCTGGGCGCCCTGCGCGAGGCGTTTCCAAGTTCCGTGGCCGTACGCACCGACTTGGCTGCGGCATATCGGGCGGCCAACCGTTTGAATGAGGCGGAAAGCGAGTTGAAGTCTATTCTGGCCGAGTTGGACACCGAGTCGGTCGAGGCCCGGATAGCGTTGGTCGACGTGTACAAAGCGCAAGGCCGCGGGGACGAGATCGTGAGGGAGTTCGAGCGGCTTGTGGCCGAACGCCCCAAGGATCTCGGGATGAAGTTGGGGCTTGCCGTAAGTCTCCTGGCCGTGGGGCGTCCGGAGAAGGCCGAAGAGCTTGCGCGGGCGGTTTATGCCCAGCAACCGGAGGCGGCGTGGGCGAACCATGTACTCGGTTCGTGTTTGCTGGCGCGCCGGCAATTTGCCGACGCGGTGCCGTATCTCGAGAAAGCCGCCAAGGCAATGCCGCACCAGGCCGACGTGTTGCGAAAACTGGCGATTGCGCGTTCCGGCGGGAAGACGCCTCGGGAACGCGCACCGGGCCGCCGCACCATCTTGGAGTCGGCCGAGGACTTTCCTGAACGGACGGCGGCGCGCCCGGACTGGCGGACCCTCTGGAAACAGGGCGCGCTCGGGGCCATGCTCGGCAACCGGGGCCGGTTTTTGGCCGAGGATGACCCGAGCGCGGTTGAGGCGCTCCTGGTTGCGGCCTTGTTGACGGATCAGGGCGTCGTCGTCGAGGAACTTCTGCGGGAACTCCCTGCCGACTCGCCGCTCGAAGGCTACTATCGGGTGCTTGAAGGCCGCCAGGCAAAGCCTTTTATTGAGTATATGAACGAATGGGTCGAGACGGAAGAGGAACGCAAGGTACTTCGGGAGAACGCGCGCGCGTTTGGGCTGGCGTCTATGGGCGGCCGCGCCCACGCCGTCGATATTCTGTCGGGTTGTCTTAAGGAGGCCCCCGAATACGGCGTGACGTTGTACAGTTTGGCGCAGGTGTTTCGGGCGGCGCGGATGCCGCTTGCGGCGGCCCGGTGCCTTGACATGCTTATTTCCCAGGCCGTGGACAACATGGAAGCGCACACCGCTGCCTACCGCGTGCTCCGGGAAGCAAGGTTGTTTAATGAGGCCCAAATGGCTGCCGAGAAAACCTACAGCATGTTTCCCGCGTCGCAGGAGGCCATACTCAACCTGTCTCAAGCCTACCTTGACAATGACTTGTTCGACTTGGCGGCGACAGTGCTTGAACGAGGGCTCAAGAATCAGCCCGACGCACCCGCGCTGCAGATCGCATTGGCGCGCGTGCTGCTTCACGCGGACAAGCCGGACAAGGCGCTCGAGCTGCTTGGCCAGGCGGCGCCCACAGGGGAACTGGCGGATCTGGCGGCCGCTACAACGGCGTTTGCGGCGGCGGGGCTTGGGAATTGGGGCGTCGTGATCGGCCACATCGAGCGCATCAAAGAGGACACCATGGCCCCGCCAATGCTACTGTTGCTGGCGGCGGCTTATACGCACGAGGGCCGCACGGAAGATGCGCGCGCAGTCATGACAACCGGCGCCGAGCGCCGCCCCCTGAGGGGCGAGATGGGCGCCGCGATCATCGCGGCCCTCGAAGGCGGCCAAGAAAGCGTCGGCGCCGCCGGCCTTGTCGAAAACCTCGCGGAGAACCGGGCAACCTTGGCTCAGTACATGCACGCGCTGGCCTGCGTCGAGGCAGGGCTTCACGCACAAGCGCTGGCGGCCTTTCAGGGTATTTACGACGACGTGGGCGACGATCCGGGCGTGATCGCCATGATGCTCGGCAGCCTCGCGCACGCTGTCCCGAAGGCAACGCGCGGGGAACAGGCGAGAGAACTCGCCGAGCAGCACGCTGCCGTGCCGGAGGCCTGGCTCGGCCTCGCCAACGTGTTGAACACACTCGACGACGTCGACGGCCAGCGAGAAGCGCTGGCCAAGGCCGTCGAGACGGGGCCAATGCTGCCTCGGGCATGGCATGCGAACGCGTTGTTCCTCGAACAGCATGACGATTTGAATGAAGCCGTGGCCGCGTACAGACGATTGGTGGAGCTGGTTCCGGACGACGTCGTGGCGAACAACAATCTTGCGTATTGCCTGTTGATGGCGGGCGGCGACCTCGAGGAGGCGCGCCGTCGAGCGGAGATTGCCGTCCAAAAGTATCCGACAAATCCCAACTTCTTGCACACACTTGGCGTGGTGCAACTGAGAGAGGGCGACCTCGAGGAAAGCCGTAGAAATCTGCAAGCCGCCGTCGGACTGCGCCCGGGCGATCCGACAATGTTGCTGGACTTCGGACAGTCGCTCATCGCCTTAGGTCAAGAGGAAGAAGGCAAGGGCCATGTCCGACTGGGGCTGCGGTACGCAGATCAATTCGGGCTGCCGTTCGCGCGACGTGCAGAAGCTGAGGAGACACTTGAACGTTAGCCGGCGGAGACAGACGTGAACGCGGCGGCGCGTGTCCGATGAAGCGACCGTGGGACATGGGTCGAGGTTGCATGGCTGTTTTCACGGTGGTAATAGAGACCTCCCGGAGAAGAAGGACATGCAGGTTTTGCTGAGGCGCCTGACGGGCTGGGCGTATTCCGGGGATACGATGGTGGCGCGATGGCGCCGCGAACGCATGGAAGCGTTTGTGCGGCTCGTGAACCCGCCGCCGGGGTGCCGCGTCGTCGATTTGGGCGGTACGGAAAGCCTGTGGTCTCTTTTCGATCATGATTTTCGCGTTACCTTGGTGAATCTGCCGAATGCGGAGCGGCCGTCCGGGGAACTGGCCGGGCTTACGCTTGTTGAGGGTGATGCGTGCGATCTGGGCGGCGTCTTTTCAGACAACTCGTTCGACGTGGTCTTCAGCAACTCGGTGATCGAGCATGTGGGCGGCGCGGAACGACAGGCCCAATTCAGCGGCGAGGTGCGTCGGCTGGCGCCGGCGTATTGGGTGCAGACGCCGAGCGCGCGGTTTCCCATCGAGCCTCATACGGGGGTGCCCCTTTACTGGCAATTACCGGGGGCCGTCCGGGCCAGACTGCACCGCGGCTGGGAAGGGAAGCTGCCGAACTGGGCCGAGATGGCGGCGAAGACGAGGGTTCTATCAAGAAGACGTATTAAGGAGCTTTTCCCAGATGGGCAGTTATATGTCGAGCGGCGGTTTTTGCTCGAGAAATCGTACGCCGCGTATCGGCCGTGGCCTGCGAGGGAGGCCGGGAACGGAACGGCACAGACACGAAAGGATAGCGCGTCTTGATCGAGTTTGACTGTCAGCATTGCGGCAACCATTTCATCGTGGACGACAAGTTCGCCGGGCATGACGGGTGGTGCCGGGTATGCCTGCAATTCATCATTGTTCCGTCATCGGACGGGGCGGGACCTCGACTCGAAGACCTGTCGCTCGACGAGAAATGCTTCAGGATGGAACGGCTGCTTCGCTACGCGGCTAAAAAGGCGCAAGCGTACAAATTGCTTTTGTTGCGCTATGCTGATGAAAACGGTCAACTCATTTCGATCCGCAAGGCCCGAGCGCTTCTTCATGAAAATGACGCATCCAACGCCGCTCGCGACGGCGCATCGAGCACCAACGGCGCCGAGCGCGCAACGCCGCGGAGTTATCTGAGGACCGCGGTCGATCGCCTGGCCGAAAGGGTGGCGACGCTGGCACAGGCACGCGACAGAATTGAGGCGGAGAGGAATCGGTTGGAGCGAGACATCGAAGCGGCGCGAATGGAGGCGCGCGCGGAACGAAGTGCGCGCGAAGGCATCGAGCAGATGTTGGGCGAGGCCCATCAGGAAGTCCAAAAAACGAAGGACGAGCTGGATGGGCTGCTGCGGGCGCCTGCTGCAGAGTTCGAAGCACTCCGAGCCGAACTGGACAAGGCGCTGACCCGGCTGGAGGAGTCGCGGGTTTTCGCAGACAGTCTTCGCAAGGGCCTGGCCGCGGCAAAGGAGCGCACGGACACCGCGAACGAGGAGACGGCGCGGTTGATTGAAGAACTGGATTCGGCAAGAAGGGAACGAGACGCGCTTATGCACCAGCTCGAGGAGGCGCGTGTTGCGCGCCGTGAAGCTGAAACGGCACAGGACGGCGTCGCCCAATCCGTTGCGACACTCGAACGCGTACAAGCGGATCTGGATGCGGAGCGCGCCGCGCTGGCCGAGGCGAGGTCGGAACTGGAACGGTCGCAGGCACTGGTGGCAGAATTGCAGGCGGCACTTTCAGCAATCGCCGAGGAAGGCCAGACGGCGTTACGATCGGGCGACGACCCGCGCGATCGGGCGTCGATCGAGGAAGAGGATGTTGCGTTGCCGATAGATGGCACCGACGAGGAATACGCCGCCTTCACGGTCGTGCCTGAACTACCGGCCGACAAAGCGTCGGCCGACGAAGTGTCGGCTGACGGCGACGCCATGGCGGAAACGTACCTGCGTTTCCTGAGTCCTGAGTAAAGTCCGCCGACAGAGGCGGCAGGAAACGGTGCGCGGTACAGAAGAGGACGGAGATGCGGAAATTCATTATCGCGTGTGAATGCGGTCAGCGAATGCAGGTTCCGCGCTCAGCGATCGGAAAGATGGGCATGTGTCCCACTTGCGGCCGAAGCATTCGGATTGCCGCGGGCGGCGCACGACCGGATTCTGGTGGGCAACCAAGCACCTTCTTTGGCGATAAACGGACTTGGTGGCGCGGTCGTTCGGCCCCTTCGGACGACGCCAAACAGCGGTTCGGCGAAGCCGTGGATTTGTATTACGCACAACGTTATGCGGAAGCCTTGGCCGTGTTTGATTCGCTGGCAAAGCAATACCCCGGTAACGCGGATATTGAGCGCGGCCGCGCGCAATGCATCAAAGTGATGGGACGTGCAGCACTGCCCGCGGCCAAGACTGACCCCCGTCAGCTCTTACCGGACGCAACGGAACTCAGCCGGGATGTTGTGAAGCGGGTGATTTTGGATAAAATGCTCAATGGTTCTTCGGACGCGATTCAATTGCAGGCGGCAGAGCTTGCGGCGCGATTGTTGGGCATGTTGGACGGGACGGGAGCCGGCGAACCGGCTGCGCATGAAGAGAAGGAGGCCGCATCCGAGGGCGCGGGCGCGCCCGACGGCGAACCGGCACGCAAAGAGGAGGA
>DUZM01000002.1 GCA_013349485.1 Candidatus Hydrogenedentota bacterium
ATTCAACCGACCGCGCAGCGCCCCAAGGGGGATGTGGACGGAACCGGGCAATCGCACCTCATCCCATTCGGTCTGCGAACGCACGTCGAGGAGGACAAGGTCGCGGCCGTCGTGTTGCATCCGATGCACGTCCATGGCCGAGACGCCCGCCATCTGGCCTTCCAGTTTGTTTCTGGCTACATCGGCGGCCGTGATGATGTTGTCCATGGCCGGAGAGAACGGCGGCGCGTAACACAGGTCCGCCTTGGCCAGTTGCCCGACGGTCACGTTTGACGTAATCGCCATGGCCGCGACATCGATGCGCTTGGCGCCGTCGCCCGGCCCGACGGCTTGCGCGCCGAGAAGGCGCCCGGTCGGTCGTTCGACGACGAGTTTCAGCACGAGCGGCTTCGCCGTGGGCATGTAGTGCGCTCGATCCGGGGCCGGTGTCAACGCCGTCTCGGCATCGTATCCGGCCCGGCGGGCCCCCGATTCCGTAAGGCCGGTGCGCGCTACGCAAAAATCGAATACCTTGCAGACCGTGCTTCCGAGGACGCCGGGAAACGTGTCGTTGCCGCCGCAGAGGTTGACGGCGGCCACACGCCCCTGCTTGTTTGCCGTCGAGCCCAGCGGGACGTAGCAGGGCTTGCCCGTGACCAGGTCGGTGTTCTCGACGCAATCCCCGGCCGCATAGACGTCGGGGTCGCTGGTGCACATGCGTTGGTCGACTTTGATGGCGCCGGTTTCACCGATCTCGATGCCTGCCGCGCGCGCAAGGTCGACGTTGGGGCGTACGCCCACCGCCACAATCACCATGTCGGCGGCGATACGACCACGATCCGTGACCACGCCCGTTACATAGGTGTTGCCGTTCACCTGGGTCAGTTTCGTTTCGGTCAAAACCTTGACGCCGTGCGACTCCATGTGTTGCTCGACGAGCTTCGCCACTTCCCAGTCCAGCATAGGGAGGATCTGGGGGAGCATCTCGACCAGGGTTACGCGGCAGCCCTTCACCGCCAAGGCTTCGGTCACCTCGACGCCAATCAACCCGCCGCCGATGATGACCACGTCGTGCGCCCTGCCCTCCGCGAGAACCGCCTTGATCCCCTCGGCATCATGAACGCCGTGGAGCGTAAACACACCCGCCAGCTCGACGCCCGGGATTGGCGGCATCACGGGCCTGGCCCCCGTGGCCAGCACCAGCGCGTCGTAATCCAACCAGCGTTCGCCGTCGTTCGTCAGGTCGCGGACGCACACCCGTTTCCCGGGCCGATCGATCTGTGTCGCTTCCGTACGGTTCAAGACGCGCACATTCTTGACATTCTGGAAAAACACGGGGTCGCGGACCACCCCCACCGGTGTGGACATCAGCTCCTTCTGTTCCTTAACGACCCCGCTCAGGTAGTAAGGCAAACCACACCCTGCGTAAGACAAAAATTCGCCCTTCTCGATGATTGTGACTTCAGCCGTCGGGTCCAACCGCACTACTTTCGAAGCAACTTTGGGGCCGGCTGCCACGCCGCCGACGACGACAACTCGTCTCGCACTCATACCGTTCTCCTCTTCCCTTTGCGCAAAAGGCCGCCATTGGAGGCCACGCGCAGGCCTGGTCCATGTATTTACATTCCTGTCGAGTTCCCTTCGCTCGCCCCGTCACGCGGGCGGAATCTAGAACGTAAACGTAGCACCGACCGTGCACGGACGGCATTCCTTTGGAAAAGCCGACCACAACGATACCGTAGCCGCTATACCTGTGCAATGGGCCGGGCCCACACAATTCACGCGAAACCGCTGAAGCGCCTTAATTGTCTGGTTGATGCGTTCTTCCGAGGCCGACAAGAGGTGCATTCCGCCGATAACCGCGTGAATCGGCCTCCCATTCGTCAACTGGCGAAGATACTGCAATGTGTTGATTAGGCCGGCGTGGGAACAGCCAAGGATCACGACCGTTCCCTGCGCCACACTGAAAAACAACGCCTGATCGTCCAACAATGGATCCGGGCAGGTGCAGTTTTCATCGAGGAAGAACGGCCCGCCTGTATCCTCAAAATCGGTCGCGCGGGGCACCTCGCCGGTGACGACCAGTCCGTTGGCGATCTCCGTAGGCTCGTCGGACAGCATCAGGCCGCCACCCTGTTGCCGAACGGCCTCTTCGACCGGCGACGGCACTCCTATGTAGCGGGCGGCGCCATCGTCTTTTCGCGCATACTTGGCCCGAAATGCGGCCGGATGGGCAAACACCTCGGCTCGGGGCGCCGCATCCAGCACATGGGACAAGGCGCCGGTATGATCGTAATGACCGTGACTCAGCACGACGGCGTCGGTGGTCGCCAAGTCCACGCCCAGTGTCGCGGCGTTGGGGCCAAGGACGGCGCCCGAGCCGGTGTCGAATAAGACCCGGAGGGCTCCCGTCTCGATCCAGAATGCCAAACCGTGTTCCCCTAAGAGGCCGGGGCATCCTACCGTGTTGTCGACCAGTGTCGTGAGCCGGACCGGGCTAGTGATCACAGACGTTTTCTCCCGCGCTAAGGCTTCCATTCAGGTATGCCGAAACGAGGTCTTCCGGGGATTCGGCGGGCGCACCGACCACCACCTTGATCCCATTCTGCGCAAAGAGCTGCAACGCGCGCTGGCCCATGCCGCCGGCAATGATGACCTGGGCCCCTTGCGCCGCAAGCCATTGCGGCAACAGGCCCGGGTGATGCGGGGGCGCTTCGGCTTCTTCCTTGTTCAGGATCGCTTTCTCTTCGACATCGGTGTCAAGAAAGACAAACCGTTCACAGTGGCCGAAATGCATGGCCAGTCGGCCGTTAGCCAAGGGAACCGCAATACGCATGATCTCTTTCTCCGTGGTTGTCTACGCACTATCGCCAGGCATCGCATGCGGCAAGCGCCGAGACGAAGTCCTCAAGAGGTCCAGAATCGAGCGGCCGATCTGGTCAAAAGCCCGGCCCACAGGCGAATCCGAAACACACTCGACACATGGCGTCCCCGCATCAGACGCTTCCACAACTCTGGGATCCATTGGGATACCGCCCAAAAACGGCACGTTCAATTCTCCCGCCATCCGTTCTCCCCCGCCGCGTTGGAATATTGCCGTCGTCGCACCACACTGCGGACAGACGAAACCGCTCATGTTCTCCACGACGCCGAGAACGGGAAGCCCCAGTTTCCGGCAGAACGTGATCGATCGCCGGACGTCCGCCGTAGCCACGCGTTGCGGCGTGGTAACGACGACTGCGCCGTCGGCATGCGCAACCAGTTGGCACACCGACAGCGGCTCGTCGCCGGTGCCCGGCGGCGAGTCAATGATCAGGCAGTCCAGATCGCCCCACTCGACGTCTTTAAGAAATTGCTTGATGACGCCCATTTTCATGGGCCCGCGCCAGATGACGGCGTCGTCCCGGTTGCTCAGGAAGAAGCCGATGGACATCACTTTCAGGCCGGCCCGTTCCACCGGCAGCACCGCGCCGGCCCCCGCGCACGGCGCCGCCCCGTCCAAGCCAAGCATGGTCGGGATGCTGGGACCGTGGATGTCGATGTCGAGCAGGCCGACGCGCAGGCCGGCCCGCACCAGCGAAACCGCGAGATTCACCGAAACCGTACTCTTGCCGACGCCTCCCTTTCCAGAAAGCACCAGGAGCGTATGGCGGATGCGGCACAATCGACTTTCGAGCTGCTGACGTTCGGCGAATTCGGCGTCGGACTCGTCCCGACGACGGGTCTTGGTAGCACAGGAAGCCGTGTCGCAGTCAGCGCAAGCGCTGCCCCGCGCCGCCGCGCCACTGCTTGTCAAGAAATCAGCGGAGGCCGCCTGCAGCGTGTTGGCAGCGAGCAGGGCGCAGTGCTGGACTTCTTCGGGGAGGCCGCCCAGTGCGTCCAGAATGTCCTTTTGTTGAATACAACGCGTCTCTTCGACGGACTTGCCCTTGGCCAGTTCCGTGGCCATTCCGCCACAGGCAAGCGACGAACCGCAGCCGTCCGTGGCGAACGCGGCCTGCGCGATCCGCCCGTCGACTACGCGCAGCCAGAATTGCATGGTGTCGCCGCAAGGCCCGGTAACCTGCGCGTGGCCGTCCCAGGCATCCAAGGGGCCCAAGTTGCGAGGATTCTCCGCATAGTCGATGGCCACGGGAGAGTATTGATAGCTGGACGCCATACGGCGCTCCTATGTTCCCCAAGCTTTCTCCAAGCGCTGGGTGTCGTCCCCGATGGCCCAGGCCACTCGACTGCCGCCTCGGCGGGGATCAGGGCAGCGGCGTCAACGCCGCTGTCCGCCAACGCCGCCTTCCGGGCGAAGGCTGCAAACGAGACAACAACCGGGGTCTTTCTCGTGCCGCCTTTGCCGGCACGACGGCCATCATCGAGAGCTTACGCGCTGTCGCTTGATTCCTCTCCCGCGGCAACAGCTTCGAGTTCTCGGATGCGCTTGTTAATCCCGTCAAGTACGCGCGCAAAGTGCTCGGCCTGCCCCTTGAGCGCCTCGATTTCCTGTTCTTCCGTTATGACCGGACCGAAAGGCGCTCCGTAAGGCGCAACGCCCAGACCGCCGAACACCGGCCAGCCCATGGCCGCGCGCGGCCACCCGGTCAAGCCGGTCGCGTAGAACCAGTTGCGCCACCCTCGGCCGCCGCCGCGCCCCCGGCCCCAGAAGCCCCGGCCGGGAATCGCGTTCATGTAGCCGGGGACCGCGTAGCCTGCGCAATAGCCGGCGGCGCGTCCCGTCATCGGGCCCATTCCGATTGGGCCTGTTCCATCTCCTCTTGGCATTCTATCGCTCCTTTCTCTAAGACTTCGTCGGTTGTCTCAATTGTTTCTGCCGCGGCCGGAACCGCGGCCTCGGCCTGGGCCGCGGCCCGAACCTTGACCCCGGCCCACACTTCGGCCAGGGCCTTGGCCCCGTCCCAATCCCTTTCCACTGCTGCTACCCTGTCGTTTCTTGCCGCCGCACGGGCCTTGACCTCGGCCTGTTCCCGGCCCTTTGCCCAGCGGACCTGTTCCGTCTCCTTGTGGCATTCCAATCATCTCCTTGGCGTTCTTTTCGAGAACAACCTGTTTTCTACTCACGGCGCCCCGCGAAGACTTGGGGCGTCCAATCCGCACTACAGTCAAAGAATCGTACGCATTTACCGCCAATGCCCCCCAACGTTCGGCCTGTCGGCGCACTCGAGTTGCCCGGCGTTGAATCGTTCGATTGCCCGTCGAATCGTTCCTTCGGCCCCGATGTAGACCTTCACGTGTCCGGCCTCGAGCGCCGAGTGGGCCTTCGGACCGATGTTGCCGGTCACTATCGCCTCGACGCCCAATTGGGCAACATTTTGCGCGGCCTGAATGCCCGCGCCCTGAGCCGCATTGAGGTTCTGGGCGTTGTCGTGAACGGCGAAGACGCCGCTCTCCGTATCCAACACGATGAAGAACCGCGCTCGACCAAACCGCGGATCGACTTCGCTTGCCATTGTCTGGCCTTGGGACGTAACAGCCACCTTCATGGATGATCTCCTCTATGGGTTAGACCTGGCCGGGCCGTGTCGGCCTCGATGGGGGCCGCCCCACGGACCCCGCCGACCCCGCCCGCAACAACCCGGCATCAGGAAGGCCCGCTCCGTGAGTTGGCCCCGCAGATAGGCACCGAGCACTTCCTCTACACAACCGCACGTGTGCGGTATCACCTGGACGCCGGCCATCGTCAACATGGCCTCGAGCCGGTTTGATAAGGCGCCGCAGATCAGGACTTCCACGCCGAGGTCCGCCATGCGCATCGCGCGCCGCGCAAGCCCCGCTTCTCCCATACGCTCTTCGCGCCGCCCGACTTCCACGCCGTCTTCGACCTCGACCAAGAGCAACCGCTCGGCGACGTCGAACACCGGCGAGATTCTGCCGGACCATGTTGGAATCGCAACTCTCATAGCTCGTCATGGAGCAAGACGCGCGCCAAACCTTGGATCTCGTTGAAGAGAATAGCCTAACCCATTGGTAAATAATGTGTTGCGCGATGCATTACAAGAGAATGACAAACCAGGGAGAGTCGCAAAATACAACTCTTTCCTGCACACGCAATTGCATATTGCAACCCTCCCTGCGTGGGCACGTCCGGGTCCAGTTGGGATTCAAAAAGGGGCGTTTTGTGCTCACTTGACACGCGGGGCAGGCCTATGCTTTGATTACGCTGCGATTGCCAAGAGAATGACAGGCAGATTGCGGGGAGCGGGTGCACTTCATGTCGCGGAAAGCGCCAGTAGCCATATTCCTCAATCTCTGCACACTGGTGCTGTTTCTACCGGCCACGCTGTGCGGTCACTTCACCCATACTTGCAGGGAAGATACGCGTCGCGTAACCCATTCACTTGCTTCGCGGGAAGAAGCTCGTCACGGCCTTGAGCCCGCTGCTCTTGCTGCTGATGGCGTTACGCGCTCCCGCGCGATCGCCGAGGTCAAGCACGCAGTAGGGTATTGCTCGGCCTGCAAGTTCTATAGTGCAAACAATGCGCTCGGCAACCGTGCCCAAGACGTGCCATCCACATGGCAAGCGGCCCGTGAAGACATGCCTTGCGACATCGTATTCCGGGCCAACTTCTTGCTCGCCGCCCGGCCGACCCGCGCGCCTCCCGCCGCCGCCCTCTAGCCAACGCCGGCATCTAACGCATCCAAATTTTGCTATGGGCGGGTGCCCTTCTGCGCCGCCTGACCTACCGGTGAATACAGGCTAGCGGCCGGGAATTGGGCGGGTTAGCGGCGTGGCAAAGCGTGGACCCCGGCGCGCGGGCATCTCGGCCTCCCAGGAAAGATCAGCTTTGGGAACCGCAGGAACGGATGCGGTCACCGCCGCCAACACGAACGCCCGGCAGGCTCCCATGTCGCGCAGGGAAAACGGAGAATGAAAAATGTATTTACGTAGCACAGCCATTTTTGCGGGTGTTTTTCTTATGATGGGTCCCGCAACCCCATCTCTTGCGCAAGAGCAAAGCGAGGTGGGCCAGCTTAGGCAAATGATAGTTGAATTGCAGCAGCAAATCGACGCGATGCAAGCGCAGTACGAAGCGGAGCTCAAGGGACTCAGGGCCACTATCCAAGAACTGCTTGACAGGACGCGCAAGGAAGGGCCTCCCGAGGAGGATGCCGCGACCCTGCGGGAGTTGGCGCGCTCAGCCGCGGCCGCGGCCGTCGATGAGGAGGAGATACCGGATAAGGTGTTCCGAGCAGGCGGCCTAAGCCTGCAGGCCCTCAACCCGGAGATTAGCGTGACGGGAGACATGCTGGGCACGTACAGCCACACGGATGCCAATGTCGACCGCTGGAAATTCAAGTTTCGGAATCTGGGACTCCATTTCGAATCGTATCTTGATCCCTACACGCGGTTCAAAGCAGCTGTCCCTGTGAACGAAGAGGAGGCCAAGATCGGCGAAGCGTATATGACCCGGTTTGGCGTCCTGGACAACGTCAACCTGACCATAGGCAAGTTTCGCCAACAGTTCGGCGTGGTCAATCGTTGGCACAAACACGGTCTCGATCAGGTCGATTTCCCGCTCGCATTACGCCGCATCTTCGGCAACGGCGGGCTGAATCAGACGGGTGTTTCGATTGATTGGACCATGCCGCCCCTCGGGGAATCGTCACAGGAACTCACGTGCCAACTGACCAACGGCGAGAATAGCCGGTTGTTCGGCGATAACAGTTGGCATACGCCGTGTTTGCTGCTCCACTACAAGAATTTCCGTGACCTGAGCAAGGACATGTATCTCGAAGCGGGTCTGTCCGGACTCGTGGGCTGGAACGATTCTTGGTCCGAGTTCGTGTGGCATCCGGACGGCGGGCGGTGGTGCAATACCCATAAGCGGCTTCCGACGTCCGTATTCGGGGGCGATCTGGCGCTGCGCTGGGAACCTACGGAGCGAATGCGATACCGCAACCTCGAGTGGCGCAGTGAACTCTACTACCTGGACCGCCAGATTCCACATCCCGTCACGGGGGAGCGGGAAACGTTAACCGCCTGGGGCGGCTTCACTTACGTGCAAAGCAAACTGTCGCGCAGATGGGAGATCGGCCTGCGTGCCGATTACTATGACCCCGACTATAAGGACTACGCCGACATGGCGACGGTCGCGCTTGCGCCGCTCGCCTATGCCGAGCACGGAGCACAGTGCTGGCAGATCAGCCCGTATGCAACGTGGTTCCAAAGCCCCTTTGTTCGAGTCCGTGTCGAGTATGACCACCTAGAAGGGCATCGCGTGGACGAGCCCGAAGACGCAATCACGCTGCAGGTAATCTTTGCCGCAGGTCCACACAAACACGAGCGGTACTAGGCAAGAGGAGTTTGTACAATGAGAATCGCAACGTTTTTCCTCATCATCGCCCTTGTCGGCGGCCTCAGTCAGACGGTTTTAGCCGACGCGTCGGAGCGCGACGATGCCCAAGTGCGGTTGAACGTCGTCGCGACGCTGCCCGATTACGCGATGTTTGCCCGTGCCATTGGGGGACCCCGCGTATCCGTATCCTGCATCGTCCGCGGCGACCAGGACGCACACTTCATCCGGCCCAAACCCTCGTTCGTAAATATGGTAAAGGACGCGGACCTGCTGATTGCGACGGGGCTGGACCTTGAACTATGGCTTCCCACCGTGGTCGACAAATCAGGCAACAAACGCGTACGGAGCGGCCAACCCGGCTATGTGGCAGCCGCCCAGGGCATGCGCCTGCTCGAGAAACCCGGCGCCGTCACACGCGCCGAGGGAGGCGTGCATATATACGGAAATCCTCACGTGACATGCAGTCCTATTCAAATGAAAGTGGCGGCTCGCAATATTGCGGCCGGGCTCATCAAGAACGATCCAGCGGGGGAAACGCTTTACCGCGAGAATCTGACCGCGTTGCTTGACGCCATTGACCGGCGCCTGTTCGGAAACGACCTCGTAGAGCTACTTGGCGGCGAAGTGCTCTGTGACCTTGTCGAGAAGGACGCGCTCATGCCTTTTCTTGAAGAACATGAGCTGGAAGGTCGGCCGCTCGTGGAATTGCTGGGAGGTTGGACGGGCCGGATGCTGCCGTTTCGCGGGACCGCCGTCGTGACGTATCACAAGAACTGGATTTACTTCCTAAAACTCTTTGGCATCGAAGAAGCCGGCACGGTCGAGCCAAAACCCGGCATTCCGCCGTCGCCACGACACGTAAGTGCCCTGGTCGAAAGCATGCGGAGCCGAGGCATCAACATAATACTGGCCGCAAACTATTTCGATGAACACAAGATCCGCACGGTCGCCGGCCGCGTCGGCGCACAAGCCGTCATCGTCCCGCTCTATGTCGGCGGTACGTCAGAGGTCAAGGATTATTTCCAGCTTGTCGACCTATGGGTGGACCAGCTATTGGATGCCGCCAAGGCGAACGAAGGAACGACCAAGACCAGCGAGGCGGAAGCATGACGGAGACACCCCGGTTCCTGATGGTCCAGACGAGCCTCCTGGCCGTGGTTCTGGTGCTCCACACGTATGTAGGCCTGCACATCGTGAGGAGAAGCCTCATTTTCTCCGACCTGGTTCTAGACCAAGCTGCCGCCTTAGGCGCCTTGGTCGGAATATACTTCGGGATTCAATACGGCGGCGTCGGGTCCTACGTTGTAGCGTTGGTCGCCGTGGTAGCTGGCTCGGCGATGCTCGCCCTGCTCAAGCCGAGGAACCCGTTGGTTCCTCGCGAAGCCGTCATTGGTATCTTGTATGCACTCGCTCTTGTGGCGTCGTTGCTGGTCGGCGACAAGCTCGCCGGCGGCGAGGCGTACGTGGCCAAAACGCTTGCCGGCTCGCTGCTATGGGTCTCCTGGCCGCTCGTCTACGTGACCACAGCGGTCTACGCCGCTCTCCTGATGGTTCACTGGGTGTTTCGCCGCAAGTTCCTCGCCCTGAGCGATGGGACGCAGGACTTGACCAACGAGAAGCTTTGGGACTTCCTATTCTTCGTCACGCAGGGGATTATCACGGTGCTCATTGTCCCGGTCGCCGGCGTGTTGTTGGCCTATGCGTTCCTAATGATCCCGGCCGCGACAGCCGCCCTATTCAGGAAGGACTGGTTAGGCGCCGTGGTCCTAGGTTGGGGCGTCGGTCTCGCGGCGTGCCTCACGGGACTCGGCGCGTCGTATCACTTTGACTGGCCGTACGGCCCGACGTTGGTGGTCGCCCTCGGTGTCGTCTTCCTCGCAGCCGTCGTCTGCCGCGCCATTGTACCGCGCCGGGCGCAGCCGTAAAGCAAAAGGATCTGCTATGCCGAACATGGTTGCGATTCTGGGACTGCCGTTCCTGACCTGTGTGCTGATGACCCTTATCTTGAGCCATCTAGGCATACATATTCTCAGAAGAGAAGTGATTTTCATCGACATCGCATTGGCCCAAACAGCTGCGGTAGGCGCCTTGGCGGGCCACATCTTCTTCGGATTTGCCACCGACTCCCTATTGGGATATCTATGTGCACTTGGGATTACGCTGGCGGCCGCCGGTTTCTATGCAATAGCTCGGCGGCACGTGTCTCAAATCCCACTCGAAGCCGTCATCGGCGTCACCTACGCTATTGCCGCCGCCGCCGCGCTCTTCTTGGCTGGGTTGGCGCCCGGCGGGCACGTCCACGTCAAGGAAGTCCTCGCGGGCAGCATCCTATGGAGCACATGGCAAGACATCGGGACAGCGGGTCTCGTCTTTGCTGCGGTGGGGCTCGGCTTCGTCCTTTTCCGGAAGCCGTTCAATCGCCTATCGGACGACTACGACCGCGCCCGTGCGGATCAAATGAACGTGGTATGCTGGGACTTCTTGTTCTACGCATTGCTGGGTATGGTGGTTACGCTTGCCGTCCGAACCGCGGGCGTCGTGGTCGTCTTCTCCTTCCTGATAATCCCGGCCACCGTTTCGGCGCTTCTCACGTCGCGCTGGCAACTGCGTCTGCCTATAGCCTGGACCTACGGCATCGCCTCTTCCGCAGCCGGCCTGCTGGCCGCCTACCATTACGACTTCTCCGTGGGGCCCGCAATAGCTGCCTTCCTGGGGCTCACCTTAGCGCTGACCGCAGCGGGCCTGCGTGTAAAGGATCGCATCCGGCGGACAGCGCCGTGCGCCCGCCCGGCGGAACCCGAGGCAAACGCGCCGCCCCGATAGCCCCCCCAGCATCGCCCGCGCGACCCGAGCGGGCCGTCCGCCGCAGGATGGGCGCTACCTCCCCTCGGCGCTACGGCCGTCCTTGTCCGGCAGCACAATCCCGAGCGATCTGATTTTCCGGAACAGCGTGCTCGGGTTTATGCCCAGCTCGTTGGCGGCGGCGGTGCGGTTGCCGCCGTGACGGCGAACAGCGTCGGCGATATGCACCTTCTCGAATTCCTCGAGCGTCAGCCCTCGCCTGTCTGAGCCGGCGTCGGAAGCGGCCGCACCGTGAAACTGAGGCGGCAGGTGCCGAAGCCGGATCAAGCCATCGCGGCAAAGCACAAACGCGTGTTCAATGATGTTTTCGAGTTCCCGGACGTTGCCCGGGTATTCGTGCGCCATCAGCAACGCCATCACGTCTTCGGACACGCCGGCGATTTCTTTGCCCTGTAGCCGGTTGAACTTAGCAACGAAATGGTCGACGAGCAAGGGAATATCCTCGCGCCGTTCGCGTAGTCCGGGCAGCCCAAGCCGGATCACGTTAATCCGGTAATAGAGATCTTCGCGAAAGGCGCCGTCGCGAACCAGCTTGCCCAGGTCTTTGTTGGTGGCCGCGATGATGCGCACATCCACAGGAACCGGCTCGACTGCCCCGAGCGGCTCGACGACGCGTTCTTGAAGGGTGCGCAGCAGCCGGATTTGCATGGCGCCGGATATGTCGCCGATTTCATCCAAAAACACCGTCCCGCCTTCGGCCAAGGCAAACCGCCCCGGCTTGTCTTGTTTTGCGTCGGTAAACGCGCCCGCCTTGTACCCAAACAGTTCCGACTCGAGCAGGGTGTCCGGTAACGCCCCGCAGTTGACGGCGACAAACGGTTTGTCACGCCGCGGCGACAAGTCATGGATGGCCCGCGCGAACAGTTCTTTGCCCGTGCCGCTGGCGCCCTCGATCAGCACCGTGGCGTTGCTCGCCGCCAGTTGCGGCACGAGGTCGAACAGCCGGCGCATGGCGTGACTGCGCCCTATGATGTCCGCAAACGTGTATTTCTCGTGCAACTCTTTGCGCAGTTCTTCCACGACGCTGAGATCGCGAAACGTCTCCACACCGCCGATTACGTTCCCATCCTTATCCTTCAAAATCGCCGTAGAAACGCTGATGGGCACCCGCTCCCCTTTCATGTTGACGATATAGATGGTACGATTCACGATTTGTCGCCCCGAGCGGAGCGTCTCTTTCAAGGCACATGCGCTCTCGCAGATGCTGGCCCGGAAAACATCGCAACAGCGCTGGCCAACCGCCTCCGAGCGCGGCACGCCGGTGATCCGTTCGGCCGCCCGGTTAAACGTAGTAATCCGCCATTCCCCATCAACGGTGAAGACGCCGTCGGCGATAGAGCTGAGGATTATGTCTCGCGTCTGCTCGTCAGAGGATTCGTCCATAACTACTATCCATGAGCGCATCGGTTCGCGGAACAACTGCTTCAATGCAAGTATACAGAAAACATCTCGGACTTTCCGCCCGGCGCCCCGGCGCCCGCAAAGCGGACAAGGGTCGGGAGTATGACAAAGCGTTTCGCCGTCGTGCAGGGACTGAACCGGAAGGGCAGTGTTGCGGGGAATCGTCAGGTACCCATAGGCGAGGGGCCGGGACCGCCGGGCGACACGGGACCGCCCCGGAGTCAACCGGGGTCACCGGATGGCGATCATGCGGTCGATGGGGAGGCGGGCGCGCTGGATGATGTCCTCGGCTATCTCGATTTGGTATTGGGTCTTCTGCAGCGCCTCGAGCGTCGCTTCGAGCGTGATCAGCGCCATGTCCTCGCACCGCAAGCTGCACAGACGAACCATCTCCCGGTTCGGGAACTCGGCGGCCAGGTTGTCGCCCATCGAGCATTCCGTGAGGAGCAGATAGCGCGGCGCGTCGATATCGCGGACGTAGTCCACCATGGCCTTCGTGCTGCCCGACACGTCGCACAGTTCGATCACCTCGGGAGGACACTCGGGGTGGGCGAGGATTACGACGTCGGGGAATTGCTTCCGGGCGTTCAACACGTCGTCAACCGTGAACTTCTCGTGGACCTCGCATCGGGCTTTCCACCCGATCACCGCCTGATCGAGATTGACGAGCGCCGAGTCGTCGCCGCCGCAAAGGGATGACAATACGAACGGAATCCCCATTTCCCGGGCCGTGTTCCGGGCAAGAAACTCGTCAGGCAAAAAGATGACCTTCTTGTACCCTTGCGCCATGATGTGCGCGATTACTTTGTCCGCGTTTCCGGACGTGCAGCAGTAGTCCGACTCGGCCTTGACGTCGGCATAGGTATTAACATAGGTCACCACCGGTACGCCCGGATACCGCTCCTTCAGCGCGCGCACGTCTTCGACGCTTACGCCCTCCGCCAATGAGCACCCGGCCTGCTGATCGGGAATCAGGACGATCTTGCCGGGGTTGAGCACCTTGGCCGTCTCGGCCATGAACTTCACCCCGCAGAAGACGATGATGTCGGCATCGGTTTCCGCCGAGATCCGCGATAGTTGAAGCGAGTCGCCCACGTAGTCCGGCACCGAATGGTACAGCGCGGGTTCCATGTAGTTATGGCCCAGGATGACGGCGTTCCGCTCGCGTTTGAGCTGGTTGATTTGGAACGCGAGTTCAGCCTTAAGTTGAAGCTCAAAGTCGGGCACAACCCCTTCGAGCTTGGCCTTCATGCGCTGATACGTTTCCTCGACGCTGTCCGCTTCCTTAACCATCGCCGTTTCGGACATCAGCCTCCCCCGTTCCTCTGTTGCTGCCCACAAAAACCCGACATCGCTTTTCGTCGCATCGACACCGTCCGGCGCTTCCGGTGCGGTCCGCAAATTGCCCGGCTACCCGGCGCTTCGCGTCATCTCTCACGAGGCGGATGGTAGCACTGACCTCAAGAGCATTCAATACTATAAACAGAACGTGGAAAACGCCCGGATTATTTCGTGCAACCGATGGGGCGGCTCGAGTATATAATGGGGTGGATGCAGCCCCGAAGAACTCGCGCGGGTAAGGGAAGGTTCTTGGGACGCATACGAGACCACTACCTCGCAACCCCGATGAAAAGGGAGGTCCGAATGTCGCTTGCCGCGCTGCTCATCTTGGCTTTCCTGGTCCCTGCCGAAGGCGAGGATCTGCAAGACAGTGCTGCGGAAGCCGTCGTCGTCGCCGAAGAGGGCACACTTGGTTATTTCGCTCCAAAAACGGACTTGGAGAACGTTCGGTTTGTGATCGCCGACGCGGGCGCGTATCGCGTCGAGTTGGCAAGCGATCAAGAGACGCTTCTTCAGGCATTCTTGCGGCGGTTTCGCAGCGAGGTCATTGACCGACCATGGTTGGCCGACCCAACGCTTACACAGGAGGAGGAAAACTGGCTGTTCGATAGAATACCTGAACGGCCCGACGACCCGTTTGCGGTTCTTATTCCGGATCAGCGCGCCGCGGGGCGCGCCACCTTGAACCACCTGACGTTCTCGCCAACGGGTGACGGCGGCTACAGAGGACTCATGGGGATTCTATCCCTCGATACCCAAACGCGGCAGGCAATCGGCGAAACCCAGCTTTCCGAGCGTAACTTGTGCGTGGTAGCGCTCGCCTATCCCTGCGACACAAAGCCGACGTTCCTGCCGATGCTCTGCGCCGGCGTAACACAAGAAGGGCGAGAGGAGCGCGACAAGTTGTCGGCGTTTTTCGCCGGGCTTACCTTTGACGAAACACCGGAACTCGTGGACGTTCAAGGTCTCTTCGTCGAATACCCTACAACGCCAGGACTTATCTGCACACTGAAAGTAGGGTCGAAACGATATCTGAGCTGTCTGAAGAAACACGCGGAGGACTACACGCCGGTTCCCTTCTCGGCGCCGTATGCGTTCTCGCCATTCTCGGATTCGCCCAACGGGTTGCTGCTTTTCGAAGAGCCCGAAGGAGAAACCGACACCTCGCTTTTTGACAGCGCATATTTCATTTTGCCGGACGTGGATGGGAATGCCTGCCCGGAAATCCTCGTACGCTCAACGATATCAATGCTCTATGCAATCGAGCGCGAGCCGGGAACGGCCAAGAACTACAAGATTGTGCTGAAAAAGTACGACTACCGGGGACCGTAAGGTTTCCGGCGCAGCGCGGCGTCGGCAAGGCATATTAGGCGGTGCTTCTTGTTCTCCCGTGCGTCTCGAACGCGGCGCGCAGGGTGTGCCAAGGGAGGGTGGCGCATCGGCGCCGGACTGGGTATTCGCGTACACCAGCCAGTGCGACCAGCTCGCCCAGTCTCTTGATATCGACGGGATCGCCCGGTTCGGAGTCGATCATATTGCAGAAGGTTTCAGACAAGGCGCAGGCCTCTCGCCGTGTTTTGCCCTCGAGCGCGGCCGTCATCATCGATGCGGCCGCTTTGAATATAGCGCAGCCGCTGCCTTGAAACATTGCTTCCGATATAACTTCGCCATCCATTTTGAGGTAGACCCTTAGTTTGTCGCCGCACAGCGGATTGTGCCCTTCGGCCGTAAGATCGGCGTCGTTCATCTCGCGGAAGTTCCTCGGGCGCCTGCTGTGCTCGAGCAAGATGCGTTGGTACAAGGCGTGTTCGTCGGCCATCAACCGAAGACCCTCTTCACTTTCTCGAGCCCGGCGCCGAGCGCATCGAGGTCCTCCTTGGTATTGTAAAACGCGATGGATGCGCGCGCCGTGGCCGAGAGGCCGAACCGCGCCAAGGCCGGTTGCGCGCAATGATGCCCGGCACGGATGCAGACGCCTTCATCGTCGAGGATTTGGGCAATGTCGTGCGGATGCGCGCAGTCCATATGAAACGAGAGTATTCCGGCCTTTTCCTTGGCCGTACCGATCAGGCGGACATCGGCCTCGAGCAGGAGATCCGTGCCATACTCGAGAAGACCTCGCTCATACGCGGCGATCCGCCCCATCCCCACCGCGCTCAAGTAGTCCACGGCGGCGCCAAGGCCGATAGCGCCTGCGATGGCAGGGGTGCCCGCCTCGAATCTGTGCGGCGGCGCCTGGTACGTGCTTCGTTCGAACTCGACGGACAGCACCATCTCGCCCCCGGCCTGGTACGGCGGCATGGTTTCGAGATGCTCGCGCTTGCCGTACAAAACGCCGATGCCGGTAGGCCCAAACATCTTGTGTCCGGAACACGCAAAGAAGTCGCAATCAAGTTCCGCAACGTTTACGGCCCGGTGCGGCGCGGACTGGGCGCCATCCAACAGCACCGGCACACCCGCCGCGTGAGCCCGTTCGATGACCCGCTTGACGGGGTTTACCGTACCCAAAGCATTTGATACGTGCGTGATCGAGACCAGACGCGTCCGTTCGTTAAGCAAGGCTTCGAACGCCTCGAACATGAGTTCCCCGTCGTCATTGATGGGAACGACCCGCAGCGCGGCCCCGTTCTCTTCACAGAGCAATTGCCAGGGAACGATGTTCGAGTGGTGCTCCATCGCAGAGACGACGATCTCATCGCCTGGGCCGACATGCCGCCGACCATACGTCTGCGCGACGAGGTTGATCGCCTCGGTCGTGCCGCGTGTAAACACGATCTCGTCCGGGGTCCCGGCCCCGAGGAACGCGGCCACACGTTTCCGGGCGCCTTCGTAAGCCGCTGTGGCCGCTTGGCTGAGCCGATGGACGCCGCGGTGGACGTTCGCGTTCTGGGAGCGATAAAATTCGGCGAGGGCCTCGATGACGGCCTGCGGCTTCTGGCTGGTAGTGGCGCTGTCAAGGTAAACCAACGGCGAACCCGCCGATTCCAGTCCGAGCACCGGGAAATCCTTACGAAGCCGAGAGACCTCCTCGTCGCTCAAAGGCGCCGCTTTCCTCGAGATGTTTTCGTCCTTTGGACCCGCCGCCATACCAACTCCAAGATCCATTGCCCCCGCGCGGGCCGCACGCATTGCCCCGTCGCGCTCCAAGCATATCATTTTCCCGGCGAACACCGCCAAGAAGGCGGGCACTGCGGTGCACAAAACTCGCCAAACGAAAAGAACACTTCTGGGAAAAGCGCGCCGAATGAAAACCCCTGAATGGGACGCAGGCACGTGACGCAAGGCCGCCGCGGCGCGCCGCACCGTGGCCTTCCGCGGATCTGCCCGACATCCCGCTTGACACGGCGGGCCGTCGTCGGCACAATACCTGTGAAACAATTCACAACATGACGGATGCCGCCGGCGGCGGCTGGCAAAAGGGAAACAGTGCCGTGACCTCGCCCAAAACCGTAGGCCGACTCAGCCTCTATCGGCGCCTGCTGTATACGTTGCAGTCCGAAGGCGAACAAAACGTTTTCTCGCACCAGTTGGCGGCCATGGCGCGCGGCACGGCGGCACAGGTACGGCGCGACCTCATGGCCATCGGTTTCTCGGGCAGCCCGTCGAAGGGATACGACATTCAAGGGCTTGTCGAAAGCATCGGCGAGTTCTTAGACGGCCCCACGCGCCAAAACGCCGCCCTGGTGGGCGCGGGCAACCTCGGCAAGGCCATTCTAACCTATTTTAAGGGCCGACGGCCCAAACTCGCGATTGTAGCGGCCTTTGACTCCGATCCGCGCAAGACAAACCGGGCAATCCGCGGCTGTCCGTGCTATCCCATCGAGGATCTCGCACGCGTGGTTAGGAATGAAGACATTTGTACAGGCATCATCACCGTGCCCGCAACGCAGGCCCAGCACGTGGCCGACTTGCTGTGTCGGGCAGGCGTTCGTGGGCTCGTCAACTTTGCGCCGGTCCGGCTCGGGACGCCGGCCGGCGTTTACGTCGAAGACATCGACGTGACGATGGTGCTCGAGAAGGCCGCCTATTTCGCCCGGCAGACGCCGGAATAGGGCTGCGGGAAAACCAAGGCAAGAGGCAGAACCCGATGTCTAAACCCGCCCTGCTGCCCACAATCGAGTTCTTCGGGAAGCAGGTGTCCCGTCTCATTTGCGGCGGCAATCCGTTGAGCGGCTTCTCTCACCAGTCGGCCGAGCTGGATTGGGAGATGATCTCGTATTACTCAATGGCGAACATTCAGAGACTACTGGACGCGTGTTGGCGGAACGGGATCAATGCGTATCAAACCCGCGGCGATCGGTTCACCATGCGCGTACACCTCGAGCATCGCCAAAACGGCGGGCAAATGCACTGGATAGCGCAAACCGCATCCGAGTTTGCCGACATCAAGGGCAATATCCGTGAGATTGTGCAGTATGGGCCGCTCGCCATTTACCACCACGGCACACACACGGACAATTGCTGGCATACCGGCCAAATCGACAAGGTCCAAGACGTCGTCAAAGCGATCAAGGACCTTGGGATTCCTGCGGGCGTCGCCTCGCACATCCCCGACGCCATCGAGTACATGGAAGAGAAAGGGTGGGAGGTCGATTTCTACATGGGCTGCTTTTACAATCTCGCCAGACAATATAAATCCGCGCCGGCAACCGACCAGGACGCCTATGCCCGCGACCAGTTTCCCCGCGCGGATCCGCCCCGAATGGCTGCCGTGCTCAGCAAAGTCGAGAAACCGTGTCTCGGCTTCAAAATACTGGGCGCGGGCCGGAATTGCACAACCGACCAGGACACCAAGGCGGCGTTCCAATTCGCGTTCTCGCATCTGAAACCGTCCGACGCCGTCGTCGTCGGCATGTTTCAGAAACACAAGAATCAGGTCGTCGAGAACGCCGCCATCGTCCGAGAAGTCCTCGAAAAAAACGTACAGCAAACCGGGTAACAGGCAAATCGATCGAGCCGGTGCAAAACCGCAGAAACACAGAGAACGCAGCATGACGCCGTCGCAATCCGCTCCCCCGGAACACGTTCAAAAGATGAAGGCGCTCGTCGCGGAAACACGCGCAAACGATGGCCTTGCGCCGGTGGATGTCGAACGGTTCTGGGCGGATCAGGAGATTGCCGACAAAGACCCGTTCGGGGCGTCCATTCCGCAAGTGCCGTTTGGGGCTATTCTGAATTGGGAATGCGTGTTTGACGAACTGGGCGTTCCTGAAGACCATTGGCGTTATGAACACGATGAGGCGTGGCGGCTGACGCTCAGCAGGGCATACAACGATAGGGCCGAAGCCGTCGTGGGTCGCCGGCTGCTTTCTGAGGAAAAGGCCGACGCCTCGCGGCGCTATCCTCCCGTGAAAGGATTGCACGACGTGTTCGAGGCCGAGAACGTCTGGCGCGGCCAATCCTGGTGGCTCGAACAGTCCGCGCGCAATGAGGACGAACTCGAGGCGCTGCTCGATCGCGTCGAGGCACGCGACATCCGCCGTTTCATTCTGCCCGAGAACTGGAACGGGGAAAAGGCGCGGCTCGCGGCCTTGGGCGTCAAACCGCCATTGTACCGCGGTCAGCGGGGTCCCGTGACCTTCGCCTGCTCAATCTACGGCGCCGAGAATCTCATTCTCCTAATCCTCACCAACCCGAAACTCGCGACCCGATTCAGCAACGCGATCCGCGACGTCATGCTCGAGATCGCGCGCGTGCTTGACGAAGAGGCAGGCTACACCCCCGAGACCGCGCCGCGCGGATTCGGTTTCGCGGACGATAACAGTTGTCTGCTCACGCCCGACATGTACGAGTTCTTCGCCTACCCTATCCTCGAGGCGATTTTTGCGCGCTACGCGCCGGATCCCGGCGATATGCGATATCAGCATTCCGACTCCGACATGGCCCATCTGCTGCCGATCCTGGGCCGACTCGATTTGACGGGGACCAACTTCGGCCCAACCGTCACCGTGGCCGAGATTCGCGCGCATCTGCCCAACGCCGTTATCGACGGCCAATTGGCGCCGTTCACCTACAGCCGAAACGAGCAGGAAAACATGGTTCTCGAGTTCCTGCGTGATTTCGACATGGCCAGAGAGAAACGCGGACTCCGGTTCGCCACTGCCGGCTCCATCAACAACGGTACGCGACTAACCAGCATGCGCCTGCTTATGGCGGCGATCCAACGCTACGGACGATATTAGGGAATCCGGAATAGGGAGCGGGCAAGGCAACGTGGAATTCCCTGCTTAGCTTACGAAGCTCTGGTCTGCGCCCGATCGAATGCGCGTCACTGGCCCGGACGAATCGCAGGCAACCGTAGCGAAGCGACGCAGATGCCTGCAGGTACAAGGCGCGCCACCGAGACCCGCGCAGGTGTACGGTGTCGTGCATGCGATGACCCCTTCCTGCCCGTCGGGAAGCCACTGACAGGTATACCTTTCGCAGTTCAGCGGCGTCGCACCGCCGAGCCGGCTTGTCCGGCCTTCTTATTGAAAACAAAAAAGTCGATGGGTTCGGCAATTGGCTCCAAACGTTCTTCTTGTTCGACGACCTGACGCATACTTTCAACGCCCGCCTCAAATTCATTGTCTGGCAGAGAGGACAAATCGGAAAGCCCTCGCTGCCGTATCTTGTCAACGTATTCGCGCAGGTTGCGTGCGAACCGCTGACGAATGACGTCATGGCTTACAAACAGGAAGCCGTGCCTCTGCATCGTCTCTATCACATCTCTCTGCCGCGGGAGCCGGTCCTTGTTGAATTCCAATGCCGAGGGGAAGAATTGCAGGTATAAAAAGCTGGTAAGCAGATCGCGTGTCGAATTGCGAATACAAAGGAACCCGCCAGGCCGCAGCACTCGGTACCATTCGTTGGTTGCGAGCGCCAGGTTGTCGATGTGGTGATACACCATGGACAAGTATATGAGGCAGATGGTCCCGTCGTTCAACGGCAAGTGTTCAGCACTACCTATCAGGAACTTCACTCGCGGATGTTCGACGGTGCGTCTGGCTTCTGCAAGCATCTTTTGTGAAGGATCCGCGCCGACTACAATTGCACCGAATTGATCGCTCAGGCTCGCGGAGAAACGTCCCGTGCCGCACCCCATATCAAGTACCGTGTTGATTTCGCGAGTAGGGACACGCCTGACAAGGGCGTCAAGCCATAGACCCATCGTCTCCGCCGGCAGCGCCCGCGCCGCGTTGTAACGCCCAGGGATGGTTGTCTCGTCATATTTCATGAGTCGGTTGTACGAAAGGACCAAGCGGTATGCGCACGCATCACCACTCGTCCCAAGTCTCGAGTAACTCACCGGCCAATTGAGTCAGTTCCTCATCTGGATGCCGGTGGGCAACATTCACAAGAAACTGCCGGGCTTGATGGTTGTGTGCAAATGCGACGACCCGCACTGCGTCTTCGGTCAATCGCTCCCAGTTCCGTGGTTCTTGTAACATCGCATAGCATAAGGGGTCTTCATGTTGGAACGCCAGGCTGGCGAGGACAACCATGGTCTCCTTTCCCACGCGCTCCTCTCGAAGTTCTTCCTCCAGTGTACGCCGTATCTGACGAACGCAACCGCTGACGTCAGCGGTTGGCAACAACATCACCTGCATCTGGATGAGTTCATGGAAATCATCATGGTCGATTCCCCGAGCATCCGCTATCTCGCAGACCGCCTCGAATGCCGGTTTCCTGCAAACTAAGGCAAGAGGCATTAGAGATTCCCAGGAGAACTCGTCAGTATCATCCGCCTCCAAGAAGCGCTCTTTCAGCATCTCAAGTCCGTCTTCGCCGAGACTTAGCGCCGTGGCCATCATCGCGAGTCCGACGAGGTCAAAAGACTCGCCAAACAGTTTGTGGAGCGTCCGCGTCCTGAGATCCGGTTGATCCTTAACAGTGACACGCCACAGCCTTTCAACATGCTCTACGTCGAGCGCAGAAGCCATGCCGTCAAAGAGTTCGCGGAGTTCGCCGCCGAAGTGTTTTTGACGGAGCGCCGCCAATTCGTCCTCTACTTCTTTGAGCTGGCGCATCAGCAGCGCGTTTTCTTTTCTGAGTCGTTCCATTTCGCCGAACCTGTTATCCGGGACCTCCAGGTCTGGCGGCCCATCAGATAAGGCGGATATATCGCCTAGTGGGGCTTCGGGCGGCTCGCCATATTTGAGGATCGTGCCAACCAAGATAACGAGAAGCCCAACGAACACAGCCAATAGGATTAAGAGACCTGTCTTAGACACATTCATGGCCCATCTCCCCGCTCCAAGGAGGTCGCACCGTCTCTATCAAGTTGTTCACGAGCAACGGCATCTCGAGCCCAACTTGCTAGTCCGCAGAATGGGCGCCCTTGCCCCAGTCCTTTTGTTGTGCTCGTACCCATCCCGCGATTAGGAAGTCTACGGGCGCTTAACAAACGTGCCGGAGCCGTCGTAGTTTTCGATGCTCCGCCAGTCGGGCCGCCACCAAATTTGCGGGATCATCGTGTTAAACTCGTCGAGATCGTTGACGGCAATGTTCAATCGGAAGGAGGTCCAGTCGCCGCCCTGCCGAGCGTTGAGATAGGAAATCGGAACCGCGATCTCCGTATTGTGGCCCGTATCGGTTTGCACGCAGACGACCTGCACACCCTCCGGCAGCCGTTCGCGCTCGAGCACTTCGGTTTCGTCAGACGTTGCGGCGGGGGCCGTCGCGATGAACAGGGTCTCTTTGAACTCGCCGCCGCCGCGCCAGCCCTTCCTTTCCGCTTCCGGACGGGCGTCCAGGCGGACCTCGAGACCGTCTTGCCCCCACGGGGAAGCGTCGGGCACGCGGGTGACGACGTCGTCGGTCGTCTCGATGGCGATGTAGAGGTAGTCGTCGTCATATGCCACACCGAAGCGGAACGATAGGTCCTCGGGGCCGTCCCACTCCTCCGGTGCAATGCGGATCTGCATGGGCTCGACCATTTCGAATGGCAGTTCATCCCAATCGTCAAACTCGCCATCGACCACGATGGGGCCGGACGCGCGGCGGCACGGCAACGGTTCGTCCACGCGTTCCCAATTGATGGGGGCGTGCTCGGTCACCTCGTGCGGTTCTTCGTCGAGGACAAGCAGCCAGCCGCGGCCCGGCGCGATCGGAATTGCCTCGTCCGGACCGAACAGTGCGGACTTCTGATAGTTCGGGATATAGGGCGCAAACAAATGCGCACGTTCCGCCCCGAGGCCGAGCGCGGCCCAGTCTATTTCTAGGCGCACCGCTGTTTTCTCGTCGGCCCAACTGGCTACAGCCATCAGCGTCTTGCCCGGTTTCCGATATGCCGTAGCGAGAATGTCTGCGTGGCCCGTCCTAACCGGACACGCAGGATCCCAATAGCCGATCATCTCGGCGTCTTCGATACCGAATTCGTCCCAAAACCGCCATACGTGTTGCGGATCGCCCTCGATGTAACAGCGGCTTGTCATACCGAAGAGCATGCCCCGCCACGGGTTGCCCCCGCCCTGGAGCATGTCGCCAAACAACCCGAAAGGGATGCCCGATACTTCAGTCAGCCAATACGCCGGCGATTCATCATAGTCGAAGACCTCGCCAAACCAAAGGCTGTCAATGTACGGGAAATGTTCCATATACGCGAGGGCCGTGACCGCCCCGCTGCCGTCGTTTATATTGCCGCTGTGTAGGTCAAGGAGCGTACCCGGGCCGTTTTGATCGAGCACGCGCCGCACCCGCTGCATGAAATCCCGTCCGTACGTCAGTCCGTCGACGTAGATGCCGTCGATCCCGACGTTCCGGAACAGCCACGCGAGCCCCTCGAGGTAGTAGTTGTTCCAGCGGGAGTCGCCCCGCGTCAGCAGGGCCGCGTCGAGCTCGCCGTCTGACAACACATTGTGCCAGGCTGGTTGGTAGCCGTCGCGCAGGTGCTCGACCAGCCACGGCCCCCCCCCGCCCGCGCCGTCCAGGAACACTTCATCGCCGAGACTTCGCAACGCCCACAGTTCCGTTACGTAGTTCGACAACTCGCGCTGGGTATAGTAAATCTTGAACTTGAGGCCGCTGCGATGCGCCTCGTCCGCATAGGCTTTCATTGCCGCGACGGTGCGGAATGGATAATTGATGTAGGGATTCAGCGTCGTTTGGTGGTGAACGTTGATAATGGTCGCGCCCGTCTTTAGAACATTCTCGATGGACTGGTGGCGATGAAAGTAACGTTGTCGCCAATGACCCGGGTCGAGCGGCTTGACCGGGGTAGGCAACAGTGCAAAATGGAAAGACCGCTCCTCCCCTGCCCCCAACTGCAAAGGCCCTGTGAATGCTTCGACGATCACGCCCCCGTCGCCGGACTCCCGCAACCGAATGCCTCCCTGGCCGCCGTTGGCCCACCCCACGCCGTCCCGAAACGCGCAGTAGAGACCCGCCGTGACGTCGCCAATCCACACGGCCGACTGCCCTTTATCGCCCCAGTGCCAAGACCACTCGGCAGGACGATGGCCGCCCTTCCGACCCAACCCCATCGCATAAGTTGCGACCTCGCTACAAAGGGGTATTTCGAGCCGCGAGTCTTCCGCCTCGAATCGCGCATCGGCACGCAACGCGATCTGAAAATCCATGAAACCGTCAAACTGCGTCTCAGTCCGGATGGAAAGCGTGCCGTCGGCGAGATCTGTCGTGGTCTGCCAGACAACCCTGCCGTCGTTACGGGTCAACAACTGGGCTTTTCCCGCTGTGGCAAGGAGCTCTTGCTCCTTGCCGTCCAAAACGAGCCGGATGGGCGTTGCCAGGACGTCTGTGTCGCCGCACCGAATCCGCGCGGGAAGACCGTTGGGGCTGAATTCGATCTCCCGGCCGAGACAGACCACCGTGCCCGGCGTGTCGGCATTGGCGTTTCCGGGACGCACTTCGATGGGCGTGTAGGGTTCGGTCGGCTTGTCCGATAGGCCGAGCGTCGAATTCAACCACCGTAGCCGCGAATGACGCCACAGGTCGCTATCGCCGGCGTCCTCAAGTATGCGGTCGGACACGTCTAGGTGCAGGGCGACCTGCGATGGGGAAAGATCCTCAGGCTGAATATCGAGCACGGCCCGGTATGCGCCCGGTCTTGCTTCCGCCGGGATCTGCACGCCAATCCACAACGGACGGATTTTGCCGCGCTCGACGGCGAAGACTTTGTCGAAACGGTTGCCGAGCCAGTCCATGCCGCCCAGGTTGAAACACTCGAAGTTTAAGTGAGGGATCGCCGTCCCATTCTTGGACTGAAGATCGGCAAACCGTAACGACAGATTCGCAATCCGGGTGCGCGCAGCATAAACGCCTATCTGGAAGACGTAAAATTCGCCGGGCCGGGCTTCCCCATGAAACGCATTGCTCGGCCCCGATTCAATCCACCGGTAGGGAAGGTCCTCCGTCATGCGGATAGGTCGAACGCGATCTTCCGGAAAGAAAAGGTAGGCGGCGTCGGGGTGGGTATCCAGTAGGCGTTTGGTTTCCGCCTGGGTAGCGATCACCTCCATTGGATCGAACCGATCGAAATCCGTCCGCGCCTCGAGCCGCGTCACGGCCGCTTCGGGAAGGGCCGTCGCTTCGCCAAATCGCGCCGCCCACGCCGGGTCCGCCGTATCCGCCGGGGGAAGGTAGACGGTCCTCGGAAAGTTCGCGTGGCCCTCCGTGCGGGCGATGAGATAATAGACGCCATAATCACCCGGAACCGTTGCGGGCTCGAACACTATCTCGCCGTATTCGCGCGTCGCCCGAAGCACGACCAGGTTCGTGATGCGCCCCCCTGTCGCCAAATCAACCACACGAACCTGCTTCCGTTCGGGTTCCTTGTCCGGCCGCCGCCAGCGTATGTGCGCCTTCACCGCCTCGGCGGGCTCAGATACGTGCAACACCGCCCGATGGTTGCCGAGTTCCCGCGGCCACGAAGCCACGCCATAGGAAAGCGCCTCAGACAAGACGGTGCTTTGCTGGCACCCTTTCTCGAGCGCCGCGTCCCCGAGTGGCACCTCTTCCCCGTAGGGCGATGAAAAGACCGCGGACACCATAACCGGCAGCACAAATGAATAGTCCAACATACCGAGCGCCTCCAAGGTCAGTCAGTGGATTCCGCCGCGCGCGACAAGCGTCTTATGCTCCGTCGCATCCCTGTCCAGCCGCAGGCGGGTCAATACCCGAGCCCTGAAAGGATCTCGAGGGCGGCCTCGTGCAGACGCCCGTTGCTCGCCAAGACGCCGCGGTTGCCAGCCAGGGTGCGGCCCCGGGTGAAGTCCAGCGCGTTTCCGTCAAGGTCCGTGACTCGACCGCCCGCTTCCTCGAGCACGACGCATCCGGCCGCCTGGTCCCAGATCTTCTCGCGATAGTCGGGTTGTTCGGGCGATAGAAAGCGACACAGCAGATCGGCGCCGCCGCTGGCGATGACGGCGTACTTGGCTTGGCTATCCATCCTAATCGGCGGGACGACCGTGCCGAGGGCCGCCACAAACGCATCGACCTGTCCGACGTTTGTGTGGCCGGACTCGACCGAGCGCATGAGACACGCTTTGCCCAGCACATCGACGTTCGACACGCGCACCCCGATGAAATCGCCCGACCCGTTCAATGAGGCGGCCCAGGCGCCCTGTCCGCGCACGCCTGCCAGCAACGTGCCGTGCCACTCGAAATTCGGCAGCGTGTCCCTGCCTAGATTCGGACACGCAACCACGCCCAGCCGCACCTGCCCGTCTTCGACAAGGGCCAAGGCCACCGCGTACTGGCCGCCCCGCAGAAATCCTTTTGTGCCGTCAACCGGATCCATCACCCAGAAGCGGCCGACAGGCGTCCCATCGCCCCGATCGATCCACGCGCAGACGCGATCGGGCGTCGCGTCGTCGACCAACCGGCCGACATAGCACGCCACCTCGTCCAATATCGGTTTGTTCTCGGGGAGTCGCAGGACCGCTGCGCCTTCCTCCGCCACAAGCGTTTCGCCGGGCAACCGCTCGTCAAGCAAGCGGCCCGCGACGGCTTGGGCGGCGAAATCCGCCACAGTCACCGGGGAACGATCTGCCTTTGCCAAGGCCGGCACGGCCTGAACCATCTGGGCGACTTTTGCGGCCTGGCGAACCGCTTCAACGGCAAACTGAATCTCCCGCGCGGACGTATCGAACACGATTTCTCCCCCGCAACAACCCCGTTCCGAGACGCACCGGACGTTGCACCCTGATACGGCCGGCGCCGGGACGAATCCTCACAGCGCCTCGAACGCGTACGTGACTTTCACACGGGCCTCGCACTCCACGCTCCGAAAGTCGGGCTCGCGGCGCTCGGGGTCGTTGTTTCCACGCCAATCGACGTCGAGTACATCAACCGAATCAACGCCTATGAGTTCGGCGTCCATGACCGAGGCCGCGGCCTCCCCGGCCGAAAAAGCGTTCCGCACCGCTTCGCCTATTACGTGCTTTTCGTGCGGGCCTCTGTTTTCCACGTCGAAAAACGGGCCCGTCACGCGGCATCCCATTTCCGCGGCGAGGCCGCGCACGTCGTCGCACAGTTCGGCAAAAAGCCGCGGGCCCTTCTCGCTCTCCCCGAAAGGGACTGCGCTGAAACGCACCCGCGCGGTTACGCAAACCTCCAACACTTCGATG
>DUZM01000003.1 GCA_013349485.1 Candidatus Hydrogenedentota bacterium
GGAATTCGGGCCGCGGGCGAATCCATCGATTCGGGCGCGGCCATGGCCAAGCTCGAGGCCCTGATTGCGGCGTCCAATGATTCTTGACGAGATATGCCGCCATAAACGCGAGGAAGTGGCTGCTCGAAAGCGCAGCGTTCCGCTCGACGAACTCCTCGAGCAGATACAACGCGCGTACCCTGTTCGCGACTTCCGGAACGCCCTGCGCATCGAGGGCATCAGTCTCATCGCCGAAGTGAAGCGGGCGTCACCGAGCCGGGGCGTTCTGATCGAAGAGCTGGACGTGATGGCGCTCGCCGGACTCTATGAGCAAACGGGCGCGCGGGCCATTTCCGTTCTGACCGACGCGCGTTTCTTTCATGGTTCCTTGGACGACCTGATCGCAATCCGAAGAGACGTGACGGTGCCGTGTCTCCGCAAGGATTTCACGATAGACGAGTACCAGATCTACGAAGCCCGGGCCGCCCACGCCGACGCGGTCTTGCTTATTGTCCGTGTGCTCTCGGATCAACAGATCAAGGACTACCTGGCCTTGACGTCGGAACTGCACATGGCCGCGCTTGTCGAGACCCATGACAAGAACGAAATCGAACGCGCTTTGAACGCGGGGGCACACATTATCGGAATCAACAACCGAGATTTGTCGACATTTACCGTTAATATTGACACTACGCTCGAACTTCGAAAGATTGTGCCCGGTGGCAACGTGTTGGTGAGCGAGAGCGGAATCCAGACCCGGGATCACGTCCGGATGTTGGAGGACGGCGGTGTGGACGCGATCCTGGTGGGGGAAGCGCTGGTCACCAGCGATAACATCAGCGAAAAAATTCACGAACTGCTTGGTGCGGCAGCGGAGTAACACAGGAGCGGTTGCATCGTGACGCGGGTCAAAATCTGTGGGATCACGAATCTCGATGACGCCCTTGCGGCCTGTGAGGCCGGGGCCGACGCTATCGGCTTCATCTTCGCCGCGGAGGCAAGGAAACGAAACCGGTATATCGCGCCGGACGAGGCCAGGAAGATCGCTCAACGGACGCCGCCGTTTGTCTCGACGGTGGCGGTTTGCGTGGACGAAACACCGGCGCGGCTTGTCGAATACCTCGAGTTTGTTGACTGGGTGCAGTTGAGCGGCGATGAATCGGTTGCGGATTGCGCGGACGTGGCGCATCGCGCCATCAAAGCGTTTCGTACCGCGCCCGACTTCCGTCCGGAGTCCATGTTGCGTTATCCTACGGCAGGTTATCACCTCGATGCTTACGTAGCAGGTCAACACGGCGGCACCGGCAAGACCTGTGATTGGGCCTTGGCTCAGAAGGCCGCGGCCCTGGGGCGGCCGCTGATCCTGGCCGGCGGTCTTACGCCCGAGAACGTTGCGGCGGCGGTGCGGATCGTTCGTCCCTATGCCGTGGACACAGCCGGGGGGGTCGAGCGCTCGCCAGGAAAGAAGGACCATGAGCGAATACGGAGTTTTGTCCAGCAGGCAAAGTACGCCCTATCCGGATGATCGAGGACGCTACGGCGACTTCGGGGGCAAATTTGTGCCTGAAACGCTGATGCCTGCTCTGCAAGAGCTTGAAACGGCCTACGTGGAGGCAAAGGAAGACCCCGATTTCCAGAACCTGCTGCGCAAGCACCAGACGGACTATGTTGGGCGTCCGACGCCGCTATATTTTGCGCAGCGGCTTACGGCGTCATTGGGCGGCGCAAAGGTCTACTTCAAACGTGAAGATCTGGCCCACACCGGGGCGCATAAGATCAACAATGCCCTGGGGCAAGGGCTGCTGGCAAAGCGGATGGGCAAACGGCGCATCATTGCCGAGACGGGCGCAGGGCAGCACGGCGTGGCGACGGCTACGGCCGCTGCCTTGCTGGGGCTGGACTGCGACATCTACATGGGCACCGAAGACATCGAGCGGCAGAAACTCAATGTCTTTCGAATGCGTCTGCTCGGCGCGCGCGTTATCCCGGTAAATTCCGGCAGCAGGATCCTCAAGGACGCCATTAATGAAGCGTTGCGCGATTGGGTGACGAATGTCCGCGACACCCACTATCTGCTCGGCACGGTTCACGGCCCGCACCCGTTCCCGTTGATCTGCCGCGATTTCCAACGCATCATCGGCGAAGAGGCCCGGAAACAGATCCTCGAGCACGAAGGACGTTTGCCGGATCTTTTGGTGGCGTGTGTGGGCGGCGGCAGCAATTCAATCGGGCTCTTTTTCGAGTTCCTGGGGGAAGACGCCGTCAAAATGGTCGGCGTGGAGGCCGGGGGAATAGGCCTTGGGCCCGGGCAGCACGCGGCGCGTTTCGCGGGCGGTTCGTTGGGCATGCTTCACGGCGCGATGAGCTACGTCCTGCAAGATAAGAACGGGCAGATTCTCACTACCCACAGCGTTTCTGCCGGTTTGGATTATCCGAGCGTAGGGCCCGAACACGCCTATTTGATGAGGACCGGCCGCGTCGAGTACACGCACGCTTCGGACAGCGAAGCGTTGGCGGCGTTCCGGCAGACGAGCGAACTCGAGGGAATCATCCCCGCGCTCGAGAGCGCGCACGCCGTTGCGTATGCGTGCAAGGTTGTTCCGAATATGCCGAAGGATCGGATCGTCATCGTCAACATGTCGGGACGCGGCGACAAGGACGTGCAGCAGGCCGCCAAATACCTATTGCCCGAGGAGGATTTCTCGTGAATCGGATCGAGGAGCGCTTCAAGGCCCTGGCGGAAAAAGGAACGCCCGCGTTCATTCCTTACATCACCGCCGGGGACCCTACGCTCGACGTGACCGAGCGGATCGTCCTCGAACTCGAGAAGGCCGGGGCAGACATCATCGAGTTTGGCGTGCCGTTCTCGGATCCCGTGGCCGACGGCGTGGTGAACCAGGAGGCGGCGCAGCGCGCCCTCAAACACGGCGTGTCGCTGCGCGATATCATTAAGCGCGTCAAGAAGTTGCGCGAGTCTTCGGAAATCCCGATAGTACTGTTCACGTATTTCAATCCCGTGCTCGCATATGGCGTCGAGGCCTTTGCCGAGGACGCCAAAGACGCGGGCGTTGACGGCGTGCTTTGCGTCGATCTGCCGCCGGAAGAAGCGGCGGAGTATAAGCGCCACCTCGACGCCCGCGGCATCGCCGCCATATTCCTGCTCGCGCCGACCAGCACGCCGGATCGGATCGAGATGATCGCCAGGAACGCCACCGGGTTTGTATATTATGTTTCACGCACGGGGGTAACGGGCGAGCGCGATTCGATCGAGGCAACCGTCAAGGGTATGGTTGCGGAAATCAAGAAACACACCGACAAGCCTGTGGCGGTCGGTTTCGGGATATCGACTCCGGCGCAGGCCGCCGAAGTGGCCGGGTTCGCGGAAGGGGTCGTGGTGGGCAGCGCTATTGTGCGCCTCATCGGGGAACTGGGAGAGTCGCCGGAGACGGCGCCTAAGGTGGGCGCGTTTGTGAAGTCCCTTGTCACTGCCGTGAAAGAAACGGCTTGAGCGGCGACGTGCACATTGGTACAGGGCTAGGCCGACAAGGGCGACGACGCCAGGGCTGACAACAGCCACATAAGACCTTGGTTTTCAGACACTTATAGTGGAGAATCGATGGGAACGCAGACGGGGTTTGAAGCATTGGACGCCTTTTTTGCATTGGTCTCTTTCGCGATTGGCGCGGTCGTGGGCAGCTTTCTCACGGTGTGCTCGTATCGGCTCCCAAGAAACGAGTCGATCACCAATCCCCGGCGCTCACGCTGCCCGAAATGCGGCAATACTATCGCTTGGTACGACAACATCCCGATTATGAGTTGGCTGATTCTGGGCGCGAGGTGTCGGCACTGCAAGCAATCGATCAGTTGGCAGTACCCCCTTACGGAAGCCACCACGGCGGTACTGTTCTTGCTGGTGTTCTGGCGTTACGGGTTCGTGGTTGCAACACCCGTCTACATGCTGTTCTCGGCGGCGTTGGTGCTTGTGACGTTCGTCGACCTGACGCACTGGGAAATCCCCGACGAGGTCACGTACCCCGGCATTCCGTTGGGGGTGGCATGCTCGCTGGTGGCCATGTTCTATCCCGCGAGCGGCCTGTTTGTCGCGGGGCCGCCGAGCGACGCGCTCGTGCTCAGTTCTCTGTTGGGGGTGCTTCTCGGCGGCGGAAGCATATACCTGCTGGACAAGCTGTGTCTCATTCTTCTTAAGAAACCCGGCATGGGTTTTGGCGACGTCAAACTCATGGCTATGCTCGGCGGATTTTTCGGGTGGCCGAGCGTATTGTTCATCCTCATGCTCGCGTCCGTGGTCGGCAGCGTAGCTGGGGTAACAATGATACTCGCCCAGAGACGCCGCACCCACGGGGAACACCGCCAAGAGAGGGTCCCGATCGAGACTGATGACGAGCGTGAAGGCCTGCCGGAAGGCCACTATCTTCCCTTTGGCCCCTCGCTGGTATTCGCGGCGCTCGTCGTCATGCTTTTCGGCAAGGACATCCTCGGTTACTATGGGCCGTATTTTGGCATCTGAGGTGTGTCATGAACGCAGCACATTTGGGCTTACTGCGTTTTGAAGAGCGCTATCACGAACGCATTTGGGGAGGAAACAGACTCGGTACGGTGTTCGGAAAGCCAATCCCGTCGGACAAGCCGATCGGCGAGGCGTGGCTCGTCTCGGACCACGCGGCGTGCGAAAGCGTGGTCGCGTCCGGGCCCCACAAAGGGAAAACCCTCCGAGCATTGCTCGAAGCGGACGCCCCGGCCGTACTTGGCGCCCGGGCCGAGCTTACTATCCACGGACGGTTCCCGTTGCTGCTGAAAATCCTGGATGCGCGCGAATACCTTTCGGTGCAGGTCCATCCGGACGACGCGTGTGCCAAGAGCCTTGGCGAGCCCGATGTAGGTAAGACCGAGATGTGGCACGTCCTCGGTGCCGAGCGCGACAGCGAACTCATCTGCGGCCTCCGCCGCTCGGCGCGCAAGGAGTCCTTTGCGCAAGCCGTCGGGGACGAGACCATCGAAGAGCTTATGATGCGGTTTCCGGTGCAGGAGGGGACGTCCGTATTCGTTCCGTCGGGCACCGTCCACGCAATCGGCGCCGGCGTCCTACTGGCGGAAATCCAACAGAACAGCAATCTGACCTACCGTCTTTATGACTGGGGCCGGGTGCAGGCTGACGGAACAATGCGTGAACTTCACGTCGACAAGGCCCTTAAGGCCGTTCATTTCGAGTCGCGCCACGGCGGGGCCGCAACGCCGCTCGGATACGACGATGGGGGCGCGCGGCGCACCGTGCTCGCCGTCTGTCGCCACTTTGCCGCCGAACTCATCGAACTTGGAAGCGCCCCGTGGCGTCGCGCGACCCGCTCGGCGTCGTTCCACATCCTGCTCTGCCGCAACGGCACACTTGCCGTCTCCGCCGGGAACGACGAAGAGACGATACGTCCCGGCGAGGCCGTGTTGGCCGCGGGCGGCCTGGAGGCGTACGCGGTGGCGGGGGAGGGTGACTTCCTAGACTACTATGTGCCCGACCTTGAATGCGACGTGGTTGCGCCGCTCGAGTCGGCCGGGCACAGCATGGCGGCAATCGTGCGCTTGGGGGGCGAACCGAACGCGAGCGACTTAAGACTGGTGCGGGCGCGTTGAAGCCCCTCTGATGTGTGCACTGCAACCGCTTGCTGGGGTCATTTCCGAGTTGACAGTGCTTTGGGGAATTGCCTATACTAATTAAGGCTAGGGTGTAAGCCAAATTACAAATTCAGGCGCGTGGACACGGACTCGATTCGTTGCCTCAATCAGTCTTGGCTGCACACGGGGAGCGGTACGTGTGTTTCAAGCAGCGTCGCGGAAACGGGTATGGGGGGCGGGGACAGGATAGGGGCTGCGGGCCGCGAGCGCAGCGCCCAGAGTCGCGCATTGACGGCTGCAGAAGTAACCTGGCAAAGCGGGAGTCAAGATGGTCGATAGGCCGGTTACACTCAAGGATGTTGCGGTGCGCGCCAGAGTAAGCACCTCGACGGTGTCGCGCGTTCTGAACAAGAAGCTGTTGTCGATCCCGGTTACTGCGGAGACGCGCGCCAGGATTTTCGCCGCGGCCCGGGAGTTGGGTTACCGGCCCAACCGTTTCGCGCGTGGTCTCATTACGGCCAAGACGAACATCATTGGCGTGTATGAGCCGCTTTTTGCGCTCCTGGACGGCGTGGGGAACAGCATACCGATGTGGCTTCGCATGGGTTTTGCGGCCGTGGGCGCTCAGCTTGCCGGGATTCAGTCGGTTGCCCATTCCAAGCAATACGATCTCCACATTTTCCATGACTTTGTGCCGCCGGCCGATGACGGCGCAGACGGATTGGCGTGTCCGGATCTGCTTGACGGTATGATTTTCCCCGCTCCCTCGTTGCAGGATTTCAAATTAGTGAAACAGTGGGGCCTATTGACCGTCGGGATCCACTATGACCCGCCTGAGTTCAACCGAGACTTCGACGTCAGCGGGGTTTACCTCGATAGTCTGGCAGAGGTGTATCGAGTGATCCGCGGGTGGACACACGGGGGACACACCCGGATTGCGTTGATTCCGTTTCACGACGAGCCGCCGTTTGCACCCAGATATGAGTTAGCGGCGTATAAGAGAGCGTTGGCCGAAGCCGACATTCCCTTCGACGAGCAGTTGGTGGTTTCCAGGCCCGGCGAAGAGGGACACGGCATCCTGCTGGCCAAACGCTTGTTGGGTCTGGCTCAGCCGCCGACGGCGATCTTCGTCGGCAAGTCGGATAAGGCCGTGGACGTGCTGCGCGGGGTGAGGGAGTGCGGGAAGCGATGCCCCGAGGACGTCGAGATTGTCGTTTGGTGCAACGACCACGCGTTCGAGGCCACGGAACCGCCGCTGGCCGCGTTGGAGATCTCGTTTCACAAGATCGGCGCGGAGGCGGTGAGGCTTTTGTGCGATGAAATTGAGGGCGGCCACACGTTTTCCCTGAGAGTCATCCCGTGCGAATTCATGCCGCGACCGTCGTGCACGTTGCCTGCCTTGTAAGGAGCCCCCTGCCACAACCACCTTTGAGAAGGTTACGGAGGGGGTTGACTTAAGCCGCATCGATCACCGCAAGTTGCCGGATTGCGTCCCCGCCTGATTCATGCCGCGTGTCGATTGATCAGGTTCAGGAATTCGGCGCGGGTCGCCGGATCACAGTGAAAGCTGCCGAGCACGGATGAGGTAGTCATCACGGAATTCTGTTTCTCGACGCCGCGCATCATTGTGCAAAGGTGTCGGCATTCGATGACCACGCCCACGCCCTCGGCCTGTGTGGCGCCCATGACCTCGTGGGCGATCTGGGCCGTCAGGCGTTCCTGGATCTGCAACCGGCGTGCGTAGCAGTCGACGATACGCGAAAGTTTGCTGAGGCCGATGACTTTGTCGCTGGCTATATAGCCGATGTGGCAGCGTCCGTAGAAAGGAAGCATATGGTGCTCGCAGAGGCTGTATACCTCGATGTCGCGCGAGATGATCATGTTGTTTGACTCGGACTTAAACAAGGCGCCGCTAATGATGTCTTTGGGATCTGTGCGGTAGCCGGATGTCAGGAAGCCAAAGGCTTCCGCGACGCGTTCGGGGGTTTCCAGCAAACCCTCGCGTTTGGGGTCTTCGCCGAACTCGACGAGCAGCTCGTGCACCAACTGCTTCACACGTTCCGTGTTCATACTTCACCTCGTTGTTGCCCTGGCACGACGCCGTTCTGACACGGAGCTAACGGCCGCGCACTATCTCGATCGCGACGCTGCGCGCAAAACGGAGCGCGCCGGGCTTGTCAATGGTCACTTTGACCCGTTTTACCCTCGGGTCTTCAAGGCAGACGTCGGCGACGCGTTGCGCCAGATGCTCCACCAAATAACACGACGAATCCTCGACCGTCGCCACCACCTTCTTTTTCACCGCTTTATAGTCGACGGTGTCCTCAATCGAGTCGGAGGCGCACCCGGCGCGCAGATCGGCGTAAAGGGTGAGGTTGACGGTGACGTCCTGTTTTTCTTTGCGTTCCTGGGGATATATGCCCACGACGCAGCGGAGTTGTAGGTCGCGTATATGGATCTTGTCGAGGGGCGGCTCAACCATACACGTTGCCTTTCATATGCCTGCCGCCATCCACGAATATGATTTGGCCGGTGACGAAGCGGCTTTCGATTAGGAACAACACGGCGTCCACTACGTCGTCGGGGGAACCGTGCCGGTTCAGTGGATTCGTGTGGGCCAGTTTCTCGAGGTAGGCCGGTGCTTTGCCGGGCGGCGGCAGAATAAGGCCCGGGGCAACCGCGTTCACCCGGATCGCGGGTGCGAATTCGAGCGCCGACATCCGCGTGAGCGAGAACAGCGCCCGCTTGCTCAGATGATACGCTACGTGGTTGCGGTCATAGTCCACGAACCGGGTATCGAGAAAGTTGACGATGGCGCCTTCCCTGCCCTGGGCGGCCAGGTCCCGCGACAGCAGAAAGGGAGCCAGGGCATTCACGTTAAGGTCCGCGTGGATCGCGTCCGGGGTGACGGTGTCCAGGCGGGTGTCAGGAAACGCAGCGGCGTTGTTGATCAGAATGTCTATCGGCCCGGCCAGTTCGAGCGCCCGGGCAAACAACGCCGCAGCCTGCGCCGCATCGCCCAAGTCGGCGGGAACCGTCCACGCCGCCGTGCCTTTTGTCCGAAGGGCCTCGGCGAGTTCGTCCGCCTCGGCCTGGGATGTCCTATAGTGAACGGCGATATTGACGCCGCGATCCGCGAGCGCCAGACTCAGCGCGCGGCCAATGCGCTTGGCAGCCCCGGTCACTAGGGCGGTTTTGCCTTCCAACTCCCATTTGTGAGACATGGCACATTTTGCGGCGCGTGCCAAGCGGTCGACGCTGCCGCCGCGTAGTTCGCCCCCTATCCGCGCTAGTTGGTCTCTGAACCTGCCTCGGCCGACGCCGGTTCCTGGGCCTCCGAGCCCGGCTCATCGGTGTGGCGCAAGGCTTCGGCTTCCTCAGTCTCGGCGTCGGGTTCGGTTTCTTTCTTCTCGGTGAATTCGGGAACCTGCTCAGCCGACTCGGCAATGTCCTGGGCCGTAACGATCACGGCCATACTTCTTTCGCCCATATCTCCGCCGGTGGCCTTGATCGCACGCATTGCCACAATGCCCGCAAACTCGCCGTTCAGGGTGAAAATGGGCGACCCGAGTGCCGTCATTGTCGGGTCTTTTCCGGGAACATAGAATACCCGGGGCTTTGTTATGATGCTTTCAACGCGTTCAATCGAAACGGCGTACTCGCGTCCGGCGACTTTGCCAAGGCGACTGAGCGCAATGACCTGGTCGAGCAGTCCCACGGCGGCGTCTTGAGTAAGATCGACGCACACCATGGGCTCGCGGTACTTCTCGCTGGGCCGAACGAACGCCAAATCCAGGTCTTTGTCGCGCAAGACCACTTCCGATTCGACTTCCGTGCCGTCCTCGAGAAGCAGTCTCAAGTCCGTCACTTGCACCGTTACGCCTCTTTCTCGAGCCTGGTCTTCGTTTAGGGCGGTTGGATCGGTCTCGCTGAGGGAAACAACGGTAAGCCCAGTTGGATCAATCACCGTACCATTGACTTCCCGAGAATATTCGTAGTTGCCGCCGCCCGCAGCAATACTCATGACGAATCTGACGGTCATGACGGCGCCCTTATGCTGCGCCAGAATCCCCCGGCCGGCTTCGGCCGCCTCGTCCGCCGGCGACGGCGCAGCGGCTAGGACGGCAAACAGGAGCGCACAGAACGCGACTCGAATCGGTGCTGAATGCATGATTCATTCCTTTCACTGAGTTTCGGTGGTTTCCCATTTCGGCTCGAATTCGAGATAAACCGTATACACACCGCGTCCGACTTTGAACACAACGGCCTTGGGCTCCGCCGCGACAACCGCATCCATTTTCGTTTCGAGCGCCTCGACGTCGGCTATCACGGTATCGTCTACTTGCTGTATGAGGTCGCCGGGGCGAAGTTGACCCAATGCCGCCCATCCGCCGGACTCGACCTGTTCGACCAGGACCCCTTTCTCCTCTTCCTTCCACCGCTCCTCGGCCTTGTCAAAGAACGTAATGTCTCGGACCGTAAACTCGAAGTTGTCGTCGCGGTATTTTTTCATCTCGCGGCTCAGTTTTGGCGACCGTATCAGTTCGACGGCGATCGTGCGTTTTTCTGCGTCGCGAAGCACGGTCAGGTCCGCAACGCTCCCGATCTTGTACTGGCGTATGAGCGCGGGCAACTCCTCATAGTCTTCGGGCGCCGAGGCCTCGAGGGGCTCGCCGTCGACCGCGAGGATGAAATCGCCGACTTCGAGCCCGGCCGTCTCGGCGGTGCTGCCCTCGAACACCTGGGTGATCACAAACCCCTTGAGCTTCCTATCGCCCAGTTCGGTGGCGATGTCGCGCGTCAACACCTGCGTCTGCACTGGCAGCCATGCCTTCTTCACCTCGAGACCCGGATCTTCGATGTCCTTGATGCCGACCTTGACCACCGTCAGATACCGTTCTGTCTTGCGCTCGAAGCCCACGAGCGTGGGCACCGGGTCGTCCTGCCCTTGCACAATCTCGGCGGTCACGTCTCGGAGTTCCTGAACGTTCTCAATCGGCTTGCCATTGACTTCAACGAGGACATCTTGACGGAAGATGGCTGGTTTCGCGTCCCCGGCAGGGCCGCCAGGCCGAATCGACGTGACCAGGACGCCTTCGGCGGAGTCGCGTTTCATCGTTTTCGCCAAGAGATCGGACATATTCCGAACGGTTATGCCCCATTCCTTGATCTCATGTTGCTGCGGATAGATCTTCTCCCGCTCGATCGTCGTGACAGACAGCACGATCTCTTCGCCGCCGCGCAGCACGACGACCTCGACGGGCTCGCCGACGGGAAGACCCGCCACCAACCGGTTGAAGGCGGGGAGTTCCTCGGGGAACCGGACGTCCACGTCTTGTCCGGCAAAACGAACCAACACGTCGCCCGACTTGACGCCCGCCTTCTCAGCGGGCGAATCCTTAAACGTCCCACTCACGAGTACGCCGCGGCCCGCATTGCCATGTTTGAGACGAGGCTGAATGGTAATGCCCAGCCAACTTCGGCGCACCTTGCCTTCTTTGATGAGCATCTCGGCGACGTCTTTGACCACGTTGCCGGGTATCGCGCCGCCTAACCCGATCTTTATTTCGTTAATGCCGATGATCTGGCCGGCCATATTGACCAACGGCCCGCCGGAGTTCCCGCCGTATATCTGCGCGTCATGACCAAACCACCGGACGAGCGCCCCGACGTCCTCGCCGTCCAGCGTCAACCCGCCTCGGCCCATCCACTTCGGCATAACCAACTCGGTGTTGCTGATAATGCCGAGCGTGACCGACTGCGACAGGGACAACGGACTCCCCATTGCCAGAACGTGGTCGCCAGCGCGGACTTTCGACGAATCGCCGAACTCGGCCACGGGAAATGTCCGGGATTTCTCAGGTTTGAGTTTTATGACGGCGATATCCGTCAGCGGGTCCTTGCCCACGAGTTCTGCTTCGATTTCTTCCTTTGTCGACAGCGTACAGAGCAGGAGGGTCGCATCGCCCGCCACGTGGTGATTCGTCACCACGTGCCCCTCGGGCGTGATAATCACGCCGCTCCCGGAGGCCTCATGCTTGACCTCGCGGCCGTCCCAATAGTCGGCAGACACCACCTCGATGCGCACTAAGGCGGGCTTGACTTTGCCCACGGCCCGCTCGACGGTTTCCTGAAACGTCGGCGAGACATCCTCCGCGAACACCGCGCTCATACAGCCCACCAAGACAACTGCCAAACCTGACTTGAGATACGTGAATGGCCTGGAATGCGAAGTTTTCATGGGTCGCCCCTCGATTTGTTAGCCGGGCTCGATATTGTTCCTGACGTGCCTGAATGAATCAAAGACACGTTCATTCAGCGAGCGTTCGCCTTGGGCCCGAGGTGCTCGACAAGCAGATCGCGCAACTGAGTGATGACATGCCGTTTGGGTAGAAAGTCGCTGGCGCCGACCTTCTCGAGTTTCTTCTTGTCGACCTCGACCGACGTCAGAAAGATAATCGGCAGGGTCTCGGAGACCTCCGGGTCGTTTCGTATCATTTCACAGGTTTCGTAGCCGTCGAAGATCGGCATCATAACATCGAGGAACACTAAGTCTGGACGATAGGAAAGGGTGTATTCGTAGGCCTCTTGGCCATTCGAGGCCTGCACGACCTCGTGTCCTTCGGATTCGAGCGCCAGAACCATGACCTCGAGGGACGCCGCGTCGTCATCTGCCAGAAGAATACGTGCCATGGCCCACCTCCTCTTTTCCGCCATTATAGGGCCAACACCGCCGCTCTGGCAAGGCCTGTGCGAGCGGGGAGTATTTGACGGCGAGAAACCGGCCGGGAAACGCCGCGCACGGGATCTTTACCACTGGGAATCTTCATCGGCCGCTTCGGTGCCAAGCGAGGAAGACGCCTCATCAAACGACAGGTCTTCAGACACGTCGACGTCTTTGTCCTCGTCTTCGTCCTCGTCCGAGACGGACAGGTCTTTTTGCTCGAAATCGAGGGCGTCCTCCTCACCCTCTTCATTCTCGGCCACCGGCTTGCCGCCGGGTAGCTTCTCCGCTTCATCGACCTCCTCTGGTTCCTCGGCCTCCTCCTCAACATCGAGGTCCGCTACCACTTCCTCGGGCTCAACTTCACGGTCGAGCGCCTCGACCACCTTGGTCCCCTCGACCTTGCGCTTTGTCTCAGTTCGTTTTAGGGAGGGCCGCTTTGCAGGTTTATCCTCGGGCGCGCCGATTCGCAGCAATTCCTCGTCTTCACAATCCGGACACTTGAAACCAAGCTTTTCGGCGCCCCAATCCACAAACCGCTTGCCACACTTGCGACAGTGAAACTTCACCGGCATTGGCGAGATTCCTTTCTCTCTGATAAACGGAAAAGCGTGTTACCCTTCAGCGGCAAAGCGCGGGGATTATAGCAAAACAGAATCGGGAAATGAAGACCTTTTCGGCGAGTCTTTCGGGCCCTTCTTCGCCTGGGGTTTTCAGGCCGATAGCAAGGTCGCGTACACCTTGCCCGGGCTGGCTCGGAATCCTGGAGGGGGCGCGACCGGCTCCGGCCGCGGGGCGTCTGCTACAGAAACGACGCGGACGCCGGTTGCGCAACGGCGACTAGGCGCGCCGGCGCCGAAACGGGCGGCGCCACAGGCCGCTTGCGACGCCGCACAAGGACAGAACCAGCGGAACCGACAGCCAGTAGAACCATAGCCCGTCCGTGCATCTTAGCGGGGGCAGCACGGACACGAGCAAGTAATCGAGATGGCCGAAAGCACCTGAAGCACGGTATGGCAACCAGCCTATAACGCCCGGAATGAACGTGAGTAGGACGCCGCACAGGATGGCGGCCGCGAACGATGCCGCGCCCGCGGCGATTTGCCGCCGAAAACGCGAGCGCTCGTCCTCGAGCCGGGCGACGATGTCGAGCCCTTCGCGGATGCTTGCCCGCAGGCCGCACGGAAGGGGACGAAGGGGTTCACCGGCCAGAGACGCCTCAATCAGGGCATCCAGACCGTTCTGGTCAGTTCCGGCCATCGGGGTGAAGCTCCTCCTCGACAAGTTTTCTCAATTGGTTGCGGGCACGATGCATCCACGTCTTGAGCGTTCCTAACGGGATTTTCATGATCTCGGCGATCTCGTCGTAGGAAACGCCCTGGAAATAGTACAGGGTAACCACGGTCGCGTAGCGCTCGGGGAGTTTTGTCACGCACCGGCGAATGCGCTCTGCCGTTTCGGCCTGTTCGAGCGATGGTTGATGGGTCGCACGGGCTGCCTCGCCTTGCGTTGGCGTCAGGGGCGCCTCAGCGCGTCTTCGTTGTCTTTTCAGTTCCGTCAAGCATACGCTGCACGTCACCCGATACAGCCAGGTCGAGAACGCACAGTCGCCCCGAAAGCCTTTCAGGAGCCGAAAGGCCTTCAGAAAGGTTTCTTGCGCCATGTCCTCGGCCAGGGTGGCGTCGCGCATAAACCGGTAGGCCAGGTTGTAAACGGCGTGTTGATGCAGGTTAACCAGTTCCGAGAACGCTTCCGTGTCGCCGCGGAGGGTCCGTCTGACCCGTTCCGTGTCGGAATTATCGGCCATGTTCGTTGCCCAGACCATCGGCCAGGCTGCCGCTGCGGTCACTGCGCACTCCCTTCTCCCAACCCGCCTCGCGCCGCAAAGCGGCTGGGGTAACTCCATATCTTGCTAAGACTTACGAGCTGCGATCCTCACGGCCGGGGCTACGGGCCGGCAACGTGGCAGTCTCTGCCAGACTAACGGGCATGAGACCCAACCGCTTGTCAAACAAGAACTTACGCCCCCCTCACCAACGGCGCCGGCCCGGTCTGAGCCGGATATCGCCGTTGAGCGTTTGCAGGGTGAAGTTGGGTCCCCCGCCTCCGATTCGGCCGTTTATGCGATTCTTACGCTGCACGCCGTCGGCCGCGTCCACGGGGATCTCAGTGCGTACGGCGCCGTGGGCCGTGCTCGCCTCGACGGCCATCTGACAACCCGGGCATAGGACCAATGTAATATCGCCGTTTTGCGTATTCAAGTCGGCGTCGCCGACGCTTGGCGTCAACACGTGCATTTCGATCGCTCCGTTTATGGTCGTGGCGTGGCTCGAGCCGGCGCCTCGCCTGTGTATATACACATTGCCATTGGCGGTCGTTACATTCACGTCGCCCTGGGCATCGAGCACGCGGATTCTACCGTTTGTGGATGCGGCGTCGACGGCGCCTTCCGGCGCTTCGACCCCGATGTCGGTGTTCTGGCCCCGTACGGTGACGCGGCCGCATCCAGGGCCGATCCAAACGTTCCCGTTACGATTCCCGATGTCAAGCTCCGCGCCCTCGGGCGCCAGGATTGTGTAGTCCACCCGAAGGGAGACACCGTCGGGACGCGGCGCCGGCTCGGAGACAATGTCGAGGCAATACCCGTCTTCCTCTATCTGCACCAACGCGGCCGCGTATTCCGCTTCGGCCTCGTCGCCATCGAGCCGCGTGAAGGCTCTTATGGACGCCGTAACATGGACTGCATCCAGGCCGCGGGTCTCGACGCGAACCGAGCCGTCGGCGTTGTCCAGCCGCACCCGACGCGCCGCCGGATGCACCGACGAACGTTCCTCACGAATATCGGGCGGCCCCACGGTGGACGGCAGTTTCGGGGCAAGCACCGTGATAGCAAACGTCAATATCAGTCCCGCGACCACGAGTCCGACCACTATGCCGCGAATGAGTGCTTGCATGACATTGATTCGACTCCCGACAATGGCGTCAGGTTTCGGTAGCCAGCGCTTCAGCCCACGCAAAGAGAGGGACTGACGCAAGCGTAGCGAGTCCCCGAGCGAAGTCGGGTGTGTCCCTCTGTTTACGTGTCCCTTTTTTGCGGATTTCGTTAAGCGCGAAGACGGATGGGAGTGGGAGGTCAGGTTACACCAGAAGGTTGATGCCTGAAGCAAGGTATCTTGCCGGGCACTCCCGGCCCGCTTTGAAACCTGGACGGCTTTGCGTGCGTCAAAACACTGAGGAAGAGACTCGCTATCGAGCGGAACGGAAGGGCGGCCTATATGTATAACGCAATCCTTCTTTTGGCCGTGTTCGCAGCGCTTGCCGCGCTGGGCTGGGGCGTGGTCCGTGCCATGCTCCGTGCCTGGCTGGCGCGCAAGGTCCGGATTGCCCTGCTCGAGACGCTCCAGAGCCATCCGGAACTCCGCCCGCCGTTAGACGCCCTCGACGAGGTGCTCGACAACGCCGCCGCCGTTGCCGGCGCCCCCGCCCGACAAGACTACGCCATCACCGGCGCCACGATTGCGATTCTGGGAGTGGCTGCGGTGATTCTCGGCCTCGCGCTGCGCGTGGGCGAGGTCGCCGTCGGCGCATTTGTCGGCGGCGCCCTGTGCCTGTGGGTGGGCGTGCCCCTGACGATCCTCGGCGCCCTGATCCGCCTCATGACACGCAGCCCCCTGAGAAAGCGAAAAAGCCGGAACACATGATCCCGTAATCACGGGGTAAGGCGACGTGAAACCCGCTCTGAGTAGTCGGCCCAGATCTGTGCTGAAGACCCTCAGGGGCCGACACGATGATCGCGAAGAAGCAGCGACAAAGAAGCCGTTACACATGCGCCAACTGTGTCATTCCCGCGCAGGGGCCTGTCGATTTAGGTTGTTGCTTGGGTTCTTAGATAGGGCCAGGGCGTCGGGACTTGGCGGGCAGGCGGGAATCCCCACGCATACCCGTTGCTGCAGGCCAGCAATGAGATTCCCAATCAAGTTGGGAATGACAGTCTGGGATATCGGGCTTCTCCAGCGGCCCCGGTGTCCCCGTCTCGCGCCCCGATTCGCGACCATTCGCTCCCGTTCCACCCCGTTATCCTGTCAAAAAGAAAAGTATGAGAACCAAGGCTGCTGCGCCGCACGGGAGAGCGAGTTGCATTCTCGACTATCGCGCGATACGATTAGGATATGAGCACAATAGAAGAGATCGAGGCCGCAATCGAACAGCTTCCCCGCGACCAGCTCTTCAGCCTGGTGGGATGGCTCAAAGGGAAGTTCGAAGACGAGTGGGATCGGCAGATCGAAGAAGACGTGAAAACCGGCAAACTAGATGCGTTGGCGAAGGAGGCCCTCGCAGAATATCGCGCCGGCCAGACCACGCCGTTTCCACCGCGTGAATAGTACCGCAGCCGGTCGGTTCTGGGCCTGCTACCACAAACTCCCGGCAAGCGCCCGCAAACTGGGCGTCAAACAGTACCGCCTATGGACCAAAAACCCGCGTCAGCCATCCCTCCAATTCAAGAAAGTGGCAGACCATGGGTGTTCTCGTTGGAATCGCGCGACACGCTGCTTCAATCCGGTGACTGTGGGTCGCCAATCCCCTTCTTGTGCAGATCGACCCAAAGGTGCCTCAGAAGAAAAGGCGTGGGGAGAACTTCTGGTCGGTCGAGTCTCTGATCTAGGCGACTAATGTCCTTTTCTCCCTTGCTGTCGCCGGTGACTACGAGCTTTTGAAGGCCTGCTCTCGTTGCATGACGATTCACCTCGCTGAGAATGTCGGCGGCGAGCGTATTGCGAATGTAGCCCACCATTGCTCCCGACGGCGCGGATTTGCCGTACCCGTACCCGGCTTGGACAAACCGAATGATGCCTTTTCCCACATAGTTCTCATTGAAGACCCACGATCTTCTAACGGGTGCCCCCAACCGCTTGCACTCGATGACGTAGAACTTGTCCTGACGCTGTGGGTCTTCTTCGGAATGGTCTATGAAACCCCACTGGAAATCCGGCCGCTTATCCTCTCGCTTGGCGCGCTGCTCATCATCCGCGTCGGGCTGATTGTTAGCCTCATATATGACGGGAGATTCGAGGCCCTCACCCCGCTCGTTAAGCTGGTAGTTTGCCGACCTTACACAGGACAGGAGTCTTCGGTTTAGTTTATCTTCGGGGACATCGAACTCATCCCCATCGCGAAGTAGCTCAAGAGCCCGTGCAAACACTTTTAGCACACGGCGTTCATGGTTCTCCCACTGATTTTGGCTCGGGATTCTCGGCCGCGTCACGCCAGTGCTCCGTTGTGGCTGTCAAGCTGCATTGCTCTGAGAAGAGTCGCTTCGGCGTCCTCACGCGCGGCGCTACGCGTCCACAATCTACCTGCGTTGCGCTTGATGATGACAATCTGCGTCGGCGATACAGACCTCACCAAGCCATCCACGTAAATGGAACCACTGTGGAAAGGCGTGCGCGAATCCTCAGCCAGTTGTTTTACCAGGTATTTCCACGTCTGCTCATCCGGTTTCGTGTCGCGTTTTGGTTCTGTGCCCTTTGCCTGGGTTGAGAAAACTACGGCCAACATGGCAGCTGGATTACCCGGAGCTATGACTTGCCACGAAAACTCACCCTCAGGTTCCAGTTCACGATTCCAGATGCGAAGGAACGTCTCCAGGTAGCCGCGAATGTCAGTCCGATTCTCCGCGGACGAACGCCATCCAGCAGCGACACCCACACGCGTTGGAAGTAGCCCGAGATCCAGTGAACGTGCCCCTGGACTATTGACGCAATCGTAGAAAAAGGGTATGCCTACATCGCACATGTCCCTGACCAGATCCCGTTCCCACTCGCTCAATTCATAGGCATCGAAGACTATCTCATCCAGATTCCTTTGAAGAACGGCCTCCTCGTCTGGACTTCTCAGCGTAGACCGATAGCAGTCGCGCAAGGCCTTCACGGCACTGGAGATAGCCTGTTGCGTCCCCTTGTCTTTCGGAAAGCGTATGGGCAATCCCCGCAGTTCGTCCAGTAAGACTTGGTAACTCCAGGTTCCCCATTGAGCACACGTGAGGAAGAAGTAGTAGCGAGCAAGAGACGACCACAGAATTCCGAGTAGAACGTGGTATTCCTTGACCGAGGCGTCCTGTAGTTTGATTCCGTATATTGATTTTTCGAAGCAGTAGTCCCTGGTTTCAAAACGAGCGTATACTTGTCCCTTAGGTTCATCCTTTTGCTTAATGCCCTGAAGAAACAGAAGTCGCGGGCCTCGTAGAACTTCTTCCTCTGGTGGTTGACAGAAGACTTGAGTTGGAACGTCTCTAAGATCCGAATCGTCAACAGGCATACATCGCGTGAAAAGGTTCGTGGGAAGAGTCTTGTAGCTGCGGAGCCAGCCTGCTGGCTTCAACTTCCCCCCTTGCTTTTGAAAGCCCCGCCCTGTGACAGTACGAGGTCTTCCGTCCGGACCTTTGAGATCTTCGAGCGACGGATAGGCCTTCAGGTTGGCAAGGAAACCGGCGTCACGGTGTCCGCCAAGCCAGTACGTTTTCCATAGCGTGTCGTTTCGCAGAAAATCATGTTGTTTCAACCAGTGGATGTCGTTCTTACTCAGCATCACGGCTTGGCATGCTTGCACGAATTCTGACATCTTGGTGGAGGAGTATTGAAACTTATCCTCCGTTCCAGGACGCGTTTTGCTGAACAGGATCGCCGCGAAAGGAGCGATAGCATTTTCAAAAAAAACACCCCTCACACGCGCAAAATCGGCCACGTGCAACAGGGAGGTGTCTTCGAGCCACTTCTTGCGAAACTCTCTGCTCTTCTGACCGGGCTTTTTGCCGATCTTGTGGAGAATGCCGCTGGAAACAAGTAGGCCCGCACAGCCATCTTCATGCAAGAAATCAATGGCCCGCCAGATAAAGGCCTGAGAACGTTCTTCGTCTCCCACAGGACACTCACGCTGCTTGCACCAGTCTAGACCCACTTTGGCTTGTACTCGCTCCTCCTTTTCATTTGCCGCAGGGTGACCCCAGGGCGGGTTGCCCACGACTACGTCGACCTTCATGTCAGCTTTGGGAGAGAAGGCATTCTCGTCCTGAAGGATGTCTAAATACGTACGGCCCTTCTTGTATCGTCGTTTGTCCTTTGGCCTCACAAGACACGGCAACGGATAATCCTTCTCGATCTGCTGAAGAATATCTTTGGGTTCCTGGTAGTGAAGAAGCGCTAGGTAGAGGCTAAACGCCGCAACACGAATTGCCTCCTCATTGATATCTATGCCCCTGATTTGCTCACGCAAAATCTTCCGAAGTTGTCGCGCATCGAGGCGACGTCCTCTCTGCATCTGTGTACGGTACCTAACGATCCGACGAAATGCCTCTACAAGGAAGATGCCCGAACCACACGCAGGATCCAATATGACTGGGTTCTTGGTGAGGCGCTCACGTGTCAGAACCTGAGAAACCAAGAACTCCGCAAGCGCGGCAGGCGTGTAGTGTGTGCCCTTACTGTCTTTGCCTGCGCTCTTAGTGGTGTAGAACTCTTCGTAGATGCTGCTCACAAGCTCGATGGGAATGATGTCGAATCTGTACGCCCAAAAGAACAGCTTCTGCTGCTTCTTGGTGTCGCCTCGTAGAAATCCCTGGAGTAGGCTCAGATGCTCTTGCGTTACGACCTGTTCTTCCTGTCCATCGTCAGGAAACATGTCACCATTGAAGTCGTGCGCGAGTCTCCGGAATAGTGCATACGTAAAATCCTTGCATCCTAACACCTTGATATAGCAGGCTTCAGCCATTTCCGAACTCGCATATGGAGTGTTTGAGGAGGATGCCAAAATGGCCCGCCATTTTCGGTTCTTTCGAGCGACTGTCTCGAAGTAATCGTAGGTGAGGACACCGCGGTCCTCCAGATAGCGTATGAATATGGAGCGGCCAATGAGAGCGTGAGCGTATCTTAAGTCGTCGCCAGCGAGCCCCATCTTCATCAGGCTAGCCCTGACGGTTCGAAGATCCTGGATGAGCGACTTGTCGGCACGGAGTGTGGCCGTACCGAAGCGACGCTCCTCGAAGAGCTTGCCAGTCTCGATTTGCGCACGATGGTAAGCCTTGAGCAACGCACCGACTTCGGCCACTTCCCGGACCCTATCGAGAGGCCTGAGTTTCTCCCATTCTCGAGAAGTGCGGGCCGGTGCCTGGGTGAGATCGTAGACAGCTAGTTCTCCTGGCCTCGCCAGGAAAAGAAGATTGGGGCGAGACATACACCAAACACTGCTGAAGAGTTGCCGGAGGGCCTCTGGCTCGTCTTTGTCTTGCTTGGCGAAAACAATGACGGGGTTCTCTTGGACGAAAAAGACGGCATCCGCGCCTACATGCTTAGCGAGGGCAGCCCAGTCGCCCTTTTCCACCCATCTGCTGTGAGAAGACAAGAGATCGCTGTCGACCAGATCTCCCCGCCGGAAGTCCAGTTTCTCATATGCTTCATTAAGGAATAACTGCGCCTGCGTCATTTCCCTCACGTTCTTCCGCGGAACAGGGACTTCCATTCTGCCAACCGGCCGCATTGTAACGAAACTTGCTCCACAATCCCACTCCAACGTTCGTTAGCTCTGTGTTGTTTGTACCTCTATGCTGAATATAAGATCAGATTTCCGAAAAATCAAGTCCATGCGACTCCGATTGTGGATTCTCACACGGCTGCGGAGCCATGCTGGAAAGGTCTCGCGGAGCGGCCTGTGAGAACGAGAGATGTATATCCGCAGGTGTTCACAGATGTCACGTACTAGCGGCGCTACCGCGTTTTGTTGTGGTAAGATGGGGGCGGTGTTTGGGGCGAGGTCGGGGTTTGGGCCAGTGAGTACGCTGAAGCGAGGTACGTTACGGCAACGGATCGAGGCGCTCGAGTTTTTGCCGGTGTTGCCGGCGGTCGTTAAGCATGTCGTTTCTCGTTCGGTGGCGGGGCTGCAGGACGAGAAGGTGTTGGCGCGGCTGGTGGGGCTGGATCCATCGTTGACGGCGCAGGTGCTTCGGGTTGCGGGTACGCAGCTTGGGGCTGCGAGTACGCAGCTTGGGGCTGCGAATGCGCAACTTCGGGCTGCGGGTACGCAGCTTGGGGCTGCGAATGCGCAACTTCGGGCTGCGGGTACGCAGCTTGGGGCTGCGGGTACGCAGCTTGGGGCTGCGGGTACGCAGCTTGGGGCTGCGGGTACGCAGTTTGGGGCTGCGAATGCGCAACTTTGGGGGGGGAATGCGCCGTTTTCTTCGGCTGACGCTGCGCGTCGTGGGGGCAGAACCGCGGTGACGCGGGTCGAGGATGCGGTTTCGTGGATCGGGCTGCAACAGGTGCGGCGGATTATCCTGGGCGCCGCGCTTTCGCCGGACATTGCACGCTCGGGCACGCGGGGTCTCGACTTCGCGGGTTATTGGCGGCATGCGTTGGCGTGTGCGACGTGTGCGGAGAGTATCGCGGCACGGATCGGGAGCGCGCATGCAGGCGCGGCGTATGCGGCCGGGTTGTTGCATGACGTCGGCAAGCTCGTGCTGGATACTATTGCGCCGGACGATTACGCGGACGCGCTGGACTTTATGCGGATGCAGAATGTGTTCGTTCTCGAGGCGGAACGCCGCACCATCGGCATCGACCACGCTTTGGCGGGCAAATGGCTCGCGGAACGCTGGGGGTTGCCGGAGCCGCTGATCGGCGTCATTTGGCTGCACCACCATCCCGAGGAAAGTTTCGAGAGCGTCGCGTGTCCCGCGGAACTCATGCGGATAGTCCGCCTTGCCGACGCGCTCAGCCAGGGACTGCCGGCGGACCTTACGGCCAAGGCGGCCGTGCCCCCGGTTTCGGAGGAACTGGTGGCGCGTCTCGGACTCAAGCCGTTGGCCATCCGAAATCTGCACGATGAACTGATCAAGGAAATCCGGCTCCGTGTCGAGGAACTTGGCCTTGATGAGGCCCTTGAAGCGGGCCTCGGCGAGGGGGCGCCGGCCGCGGATCGGTTTGCGGCGCCCCGGGCGCACGCGGAACTCGCCGCCATCAACGCGCTCGCCGATGCCGAAACGGAATCGCTGCAACGCAAAGTGAACCGGTTCCGGGCGCTTCACGAAATGAACCTGAAGCTGCGTCCCGGCCAGTCTTTTAAGGACGTGCTGCGCATCATTGCCGACGCCGTCCGGCAAGGTCTCGAGGTCAGCCAGGGGCTTTGTCTGGTCGCGGATCCCGAGGAAAACCAACTTCGCGGCAAGATGTGGCGGTCGATGCGCGAGCCGGCGTCGGATTTCGCGTTGTCGCTCGACGACGGCGAGGCGGACGACCGCGCGAACCTGGGCGCGCGGATAGTGTCGGTGCTCGAGGAGGTCGCTTTGGGGCGAGCCGAGGGCGGTTGGGCGGGCGCGGCGCTTTCGGACGTGGTGCGCCGGAACGATCTGGTCGTCGTGCCGATGCTGGGCGCGGGCAGAAGCGTGGGGCAGATCATCTTCGACGTCGAGGCGTCCACCATCGAGCTGAGCGAAGAAGGGCTGTCGGAGGTGCTGGCGTTTGCGGGGGCGTGCGGGCTTGCGCTGGCGCGGTACCAGGCCGAAGCGTTGCTCGTCGAGCGGACGGAAGAACTCGCGACCGCCATATGGAAGAAAGAGATGGCGCATCAACAGCTTATTCGCGCGGAACGGCTTGCGAGCGTGGGGAAGATGGCGGCCGGCGCGGCGCACGAGATCAACAACCCGCTCGCCGTCATCTCGGGCCGGGCCCAAATCCTGCTTTCCCGCACCGAGGATCCGGAAATGGCCAAAGCGCTCGACGTGATCGTCCGGCAAAGCCAGCGCGCCAGCAAGATCCTCACGGACCTGATGCAATTTGCGCGGCCTGCCCTGCCGAAGCTCGAACCGACGCTCGTCAACGTGGCCGTGCACGAGGTCGTCGCCATGGTATGGGACCGCCTCGACGCGAAGGGGATCCGCGTCGTTGAACACTTCGCCGAAGGATTGCCGCGCGCGTTGCTCGATAAACGTCAGATCGAACAAGTACTGTTGAATCTCATTCTGAACGCCGAACATGCCATGCGGGAAAGCGGCGGCGTGCTCACATTCCGGACCGGCGCCGCCGATGGCCGCCGATTGGTGACGATCCAGGTCGCTGACACCGGGCACGGCATCGCGCCCAACGTGTTACCGCACATTTTCGAGCCGTTCTTCACAACCAAAGACGAGGGCGAAGGCACCGGGCTCGGGTTGTCCGTGTGCCACGGCATCATCGAGGGCCATCACGGCTCGATTGCCGTCCAAAGCGAGGTCGGAGAAGGTGCAACGTTTACCGTGTCGATGCCGAGTGCGACGGATCTGTCGCGGCAGCTCGAACGGGCCGCCGGTGCCGCCGCGTCGGAACGGGACGCCGGTCGGCCCGTCATTCTGGTGGTGGACGACGACGCCGACCTCCTCGAAGTGCTCAAGGAGACGTTGCTGCACCGTGGCTACGGGGTCGAGACGGCCGCGGACGGCGTCGAAGCCATCGAAGTGATGAGTCGGGCCGCCGTGGACCTGGTGTTGCTCGATATTCGTATGCCGACGCTGGACGGGCTGGCCGTGCTCGAACAACTCCGGGAACGGTTCACCCGCATTCCCGCCATCGTCATCACCGGCCTCGCCTCGCAAGAAGAAGTCGCCGAAGCCCTCCGCCTCGGGGCCCGCTCCTGCTTGCGCAAACCCTTCGAGATCGAGCGTCTGCTCGCCGAAGTTCGCCTCGTCCTCTCGGAGAAGTAGACGCTCACAGAGATTATACTAAGTTGCATTCAGACATTAACTTACATATGACTCCAGGCGAGGCGCGGTTCTCTCGTCATCCTGAGCGAAGCGAAGGATCTCGAACGCGCGAAGGGATCTGGGAGAGCGAGATTCTTCGCGTTGCTCAGAATGACGCGTAACGAAAGGCATTGTCACGCAAAGCATTGTTGTGTCATCGAATTAGTGTGTCTTTGAATGCAACTTGGTATTACAGAGCAATAGAAACACTTATCCTCACGTATCTCCATTCATTCTTGACCTGTGCGGGTTTTGGCGGAAGCATGCTCTTTTCTTCTCAGCCGGCACGTTCAAAGGCTGCTGCCTCACTTCGTGCGTTGCAATGACGGCGCAGAAAATCATGCTGTCCCGCGAATCGCCGCACAAGGCGAACTGAAGCCCAAGATGACGGGAAGATGGAGCTGCCGCCGACGAGGTCTTCAGCAACGCTGAAGGTGTCGCCGCCAATCCGCGGGTCTAGTCGCTCCGGATTCCCGCTTGGCCCCGTTCTCTATCTGCACGCCGGGGACATGGCGGAAGTGACGCTCGTTGTTGGTGACGAGCCGATAGCTGACCGCCAACGCCGTCGGGGCGATGATAACGTCGAAATCGTCTATCCGGTTCCCTCTTCCCTCGAGATCCGCATATGGGCCGCCCTATTCGCCTCCCCCGGCCTGCCTCTTCCGCCACTCGCGCCACGTGGGCGGACCGTCGGGGCCGCCTGCGGGGCCGTAGCTTCTTCCGGGAATGCAGACTATCGCATCGTCTGGGATATAGTCGGGAACGAAGGAGCCCAACGCCTCATGATCCGGATCGAGTATTATGTCTGTTAGTTGAGTATGTGAGCGTATCGTGCTAAACTCGCCGTGCGGAAACGTCTTGTGGTCAACCTCATCCCCTTCCATAGGCGCCCAGGTATCATCGATCTTTTCAAAGCGTACGTTATCGACGGTAATGGTGACCTCTCGCCCCGCCGGCAGAAAAGTATCCCCATACTTGTCATTGCTTGTGTAATGCACGTCCCCGGGTTTTCTCTCAATCCGGGCTTTCGCCATGTTGTATCCGTGCTCGGGGTCCAGCCAAAGTGTATACTTGCCGTAACGTGTGTCGCCTTCGATCACGTGGCAGTCCACTCCGCTCACCGATTCCATTTCGTCTCGTACGCGCGTATTTGGGCACTCCCGAAGCGTCACGTCTATCCGTTCACGGTGGCCCTGAAAGCAACCTAGCATGTAACCGTCAGGTTCATTGGACAAGAAGCGGTTAAAGGCAAAGGGCGGCTTCTTTACATTTTCGCGCAAACCCAACACACCGTCAGAAACATCTCCGTGCAATTCGCTGCTGCTAAACTGATACGTCGCTTTGCCGTCCCATAGATAACTCCGCAAGCCCTTTCTTTCCCGAGATGTTGTGTTGAACAGCAACACATCGCCCCAGTGCCACCCGCTATGATAGAATCGATGGCCGTCATAGCGATGTTCCGTGACGAAATGCTCCTCGTACTTTCCTTTATACCTGCTGTCGTAAGGCGGATTCGCCTCGCTTAGCTGCATATGTGTGCTTATCAACGTCTTTGACTTGACAATAGCCCGTTGCAGTCTGTCTTGCGTCGCGGCGTATTTGTCGAGCAGTTCCAAGGCGGCTGCTCTTTCTTTTGCGGCCGCTTCGCGCGCCTGCGTGCGCTGTTCCTCCGTCCTTTCCTCTTGATGTTCGGCGTTATTCCCTTTCCACTCATTGAGGAGCGCCTTCCGGTGTTCGGCGTCGCCGCTGATGGATACGTCCTCGGGATCGACCTTGTCCTTCGCGACGGTGATTGCGCGTCCATCAGACGGAATCTGCACGTAGTAACTGCTGGCGCTTTCCCGGACATAGACGTCTTCATACGCCACGCCATCAATCGTAATCGAATCGGCGAAACCGACCCCCGCCACACACAGCGCCAACGCCGCTGTCATTGCTTTCCTGGACACAACCAAACCTCCCGCGCTGCCACAACCCCCATACCCTCGCCCAGTAACCCCCGCATCAGATGCATCTTCCGGTAGGGTCGAGCTCCCGCTCGACCGTCTTTTCGCTCACGGTGCAACCTGCTCCTACCA
>DUZM01000004.1 GCA_013349485.1 Candidatus Hydrogenedentota bacterium
GAATCTGAGAAGCCCTCGAAAACCCCCGTCGTTATTACCTCATATGATTCTCTAAGAATCAGAATTACTCACCTAAACGATTTCGCAACGCCGAGGCCGTCGGTTCGATTCCGATCACCTCCACCATCCAGCCTATTACCCGCCAAAGACTTGCAAAGACCTTCCGAGACGCGGGCATGTGCCCTCTTGACAGATGAGGAAAACACGTTCCTGTTTTGCGCCCTGAGCATATTCGCCGGGCTACGCTCCAACAAGCCCGTCAACGCTCGCTCAATTTCAAGCAAGGCACAATCACCGTCCAGGCGGCCGCGGACGGCAGTTTCGGAACTAAGGGCAAACGACACCGCACAATACCCATGCATGAGCGCCTCCAAGCCATTCTCGAGCCGCGATGTCAACCCCCGAGGGATACATCGTGCTTGCAGAGAAACAAGAGGCCGGCAAATGGCGGTGCGGTACGAGCCCAAGCGGGCGTCTAACTGGGTGACGAGAGAGGCCCGGTGTAGCGTGGTGTACGGCGCACGTCCTGCGGCAAACGTTCGCAAGCCAGCTAGTCATTGCCGGCGTGAGCATCCACAAGCTAAGCCGCTGGCTCGGCCACGCGGGCGTTAGGACCTCGATGATTTGCGGCCACCTGGCGCCAACCGATGACGATATCAACCGGCTCTGAGCACGTGGCCTTGACCCTGCTATTGTGCTATAGAATGCACCAACATCAGTTGCATTGCCTCAGCACTTGGATAAGCTTATATGTTTATTGGGAGGCCAGATTGTGGCCGTCGGGTTAGAAAAGCCGATGAGTGCGCCGGCAAGCGGGGCAAGTGCGGACACCGTGGAAACGCCGTGATAGCTCTCGAGCGTTTCCCCTAGCGTTGGACATCCGCAAAGGGTGTCATGCAAGGCAGCGCCGGTGTGTCTTGGCTGTTGACCATCTCAAAGGTCAACAGGCCCCTCTTGAGTCTCCATGGAGGCGCGCATATGATGGTGGAATCACCGACGCACCCCAAGAATGGGCGATGGCATAGGCCCTGCAGGAATGGGTTTACTTTTGTGACGTAACTTAGTTACAATGGGAGGACATCGATGCCCAGGGAAAAAGGGCCCCCCAAGAAAGCCGATCTCTTGAAGGAAGTGAGGCGTCTTGTGGCATCAGGGTACTATCTGGAGACTAGGCACGCGCAGCACCGGATGAGATCACGAGGGATTACTCGTATGGAAGTATATCATGTGTTGCGATCTGGGCAGCATGAGGAAAAGAGGGATGTATTCAAGTCCGAGCACGGGTCCTGGAACTATGCAATACGAGGTAAGACTCTCGACAAGGACAAGGAGTTGCGAGTAATCGTCGCGATAACTCAAGAATTGGGTAAAGAGGCCGCATTGGTTGTTACGGCGATCAATGTGACTTAGCGGAAAGGCAGGCAAATGCGGAATGAAAGGGTGCAAAAGAACTACGTTGATTACGGCTTCGGTTTTCCCGTCGTCTTCGGTAAGGTTAGGATGGTGAAGGTCGAGGGGGAGTGGGCACCCGACATCGACTATGGCCTTGCGGAAAAGTGTGTGATACAGGCTATCCCGAACAAGCCAGGTCCCTTGACGGGGAATCAGGTCCGTTTCATCCGACTTCATTTCAATATGACATTGACTCGGTTTGGCGAGCGTTTTGGTGTATCACACGTGGCTGTAAAGAAGTGGGAGGATAAAGGGGAAGATCGCACAGGTATGAGGTGGGCGATTGAAAAAGACCTTCGTCTTTTTGTACTCAAGCAGGTAAACGTTGACGCAAACGACTTCGTCAAGCTTTATGATGGCCTTGAACAAAAACTACCTCCCGACCCTTACATAATCAGATTTCGCTCTGGGTCTGGATCTAAGCCCGCTGAGCCCGTGTGGATTGCTGCGTAGAAGTGCGCCAATACAGGGTAGGAATCGCACGCTCGAGCGCGTGGCTGGTGATGCCGAACTGGCCGGTTGCGATGAATAAGAAGTGTAGGGCGCAGACGAGAGCGGCTTGGTCGCTGACATGAGGATGCATAAATGGCCTTGATACTTCCGCGCTGTTTGGACTGTGTAGTCGCAATTGGTGCACCCGGTGACAACGGAAATGAGACACGGTGGCTTGCCTCTGGTTTCCTATTTGGTAAGCTTATTGGACAGGACGGTGACGGCAAACCACTCTACGGTGTTTACCTTGTGACAAATAGACATGTTCTTAGGGGGTTGACGAGCATGGTCCTTCGTTTTAATTCACAAGAGGGGCAGCCCGCCCGCGAGTACCACGAATCTCTCATGGACCGGTATGGAAGGTCTAAGTGGTTTGCCCCAGAAAATGAAGCCGTCGATGTTGTCGTTACGCCCATAAATGTGAAGAAGCTAGAAGCCGATGGTATCGAGATGGCTTTCTACCGAAGCGAGAGGGACGTTGCCAATCGTGCAGGGCTCTCAGAGTTGGGAACAACAGAGGGGGACGGCGTCTTTGTCTTGGGGTATCCCCTTGGCCTCGTTGGAGGGGGGCGGAATTACGTCATTGTCAGGAGCGGTAGCATAGCGCGCATACAGGACTGCCTCGCCAACATCGCCCAAGAATTTCTTCTGGATTGCTTCATATTCCCGGGCAACAGCGGCGGGCCCGTAATGCTCAAGCCAGAGATTGCTAGTATAGAAGGTACGAAGTGCACAGGTCGATCCTGGCTTATCGGCGTGGTCAGGGCATATATCCCTTTTGAAGATTTCGCCGTAAGTCAGCAAACCGGCGAACCGCGCATTAGCTTTGTCGAAAACTCCGGTCTTGCCAGTGTGGTTCCAATGGACTTTGTGGACCAAGCAATATCAGAGTGTGAGAAGGGCATGAAAGAACGCGACGCTGACGACGTCCAGTGTGGCCGTTGAGAAAGACAGCGGCAACGCAAACGTATCGCTACACATTGACGGACCGAAAGGGTGTGTTGAGGAGGCGTCCGGGATGAGATGTTTCCTTGTGGTTCTCGGGGGTGTTGTGGGGTTGGTGGTCGGGGCGATCCTGGGAATGCATTTGGGAAGTCTCTTGTCCGGTGGAGCTAGCTTCGAGACCCACATCGGTTTCCTTTGCGGCTTGTTTGGCGGTCCGTTCGTGGGGATGGTGGCCTTGCCTCTTTTAGTATCCGTTGCCCAGCGACTCATTAGGGCTAAACGTTGATTGACGGGTGGCCGTTGCCCGTCAAGATAGAGAGCGGCCCGTGAAGGCGACGCAACCGCGCAGGCGCGTCAAATGACGGTTGAATACTGGGGATAGGTCAATCTAAATCCCGAGGTCGTCGGTTCGATTCCGATCACCTCCGCCAGTGTTTGTTCTCGGCTTCGGCTCGAACTACGTCTTGGCAAGCCTTGTCGCGGCGTAGCCATCGGCGATGCCGGGCAGTTTGACACGATGCGGGAGGGGTGATAGAATCTTTCGCGTCCGAGAGCGGGACTAACTCAGTTGGTAGAGTGCCAGCTTCCCAAGCTGGATGTCGCGGGTTCGAGCCCCGTGTCCCGCTCCACTTTTCCCACCAATATGACTAGTCCGAACTCTTGGCGTTACCAGCTTATGTGAGCGGATGCCAACTGTTGGGGCGGGGGCGGCCAAGGTGTTTTACCTCGGGTGCGCTCGGGCCTATTGGTCCAGTATTCGTGCAACGGTTTTTGGTGTGTGTGCCGCGCATGTCTCGCATTCCCGCCGGTTTGACAGCGCGCAGCTTCTTCCAACATCATATCCAGCGGCCCAAGCGTGGGAGAGGTACAGACAGTCTGGCGCGGGGGGGGTAGGAATGTGGCCGGGAATGTGATCATGATCAATCGGGCGCCTGTGCTTACATTGTGGGGGGCGGTTGTTGCCCAGCGGCTCGGGTTTGATCGGGCGGCGTCCCTCACGCTTGGCAAGGCGCTCGCGGGGCTGAGCGCTCAGGCCAAAGGGCGTAGGCTGGGCATCTACCAACCCGGGAAGCAAGGCCACGAGGGGCCTCCGAAGAAAGTGGGCCTGGGGGAGGACTTCTGGGTCGAGATCTGTGGCCGTCCAATCCCGGCGAAGAACACGCAAGACGGCGTTCGTGCGGTGGTCAAGGACAAACCGATCGAGCCGGAAAGCGTCGAGCGCTACCTCGGACAGAAGTTTGGCGACGAACTGGCAAGCGTTCAAGAAGCGATGGCGTCTCTCGCCAATGCACTCGAGCCCGAGATCCTTGCCGAACAAGCCTACGGACTCTACGAGCGGTTCCGCCCGGAGATCCCCGGAGGCAGACGCGGCTGGGGCGCAAAAGGCGAATTGGACCTGAGTCTGATCGCTTCACTTGCGGCCAACGTGTAGCCCGAGGATGTCAGAGCGCCTCAAACGAACTCAGATCGGCAAACCCACATCGTCGATGAGTTCCGGCGGTACCTTGTTTATGCGGATTTGGGACGTCTTGTTCGCATAGGCCACATAGCAAGCGTCACCGAATTCGTAGAACTGCGGATAGCAGATCTCCGTGTCCTTGAACGGGCCGTCGGGTTTGCGGTCGTTATAGAGAATCACTTTGGGTGCGGTGAAATACAGTCCGGCGTTCTCCTGGACCCCGGGCGCCTCGCGCGCGACCGTCACCCACATCGGATCACGCGGATACCAACCGTTCTCTTTGATGTCCAGGGGCTGAGCGTTGTGGAAAAGCAACACGAACCGGCCGTCGCGCAGCTTCTGGATGGGACACGGCGCACACGGTTGCCACAGCGGTTCGCCCCCGGGCGAATACCGAAGCATCTCCGGTTTGCTCCACGTGGCCCCTTTGTCGGCGCTGACACTGTAGAACGGGTGTCCCTGTCGCGTGCGCAGGACGCATAGGATGCGGCCACCAGAAAGCGACGCGAGCGTACCCTCCTGCCCGCAATGCTGACCGCAGGTGTAGTGCGGCGCCCACAGCCCTTCATCGCCCTCAGGCAACCAGCGGAATTAGAGTTTCTCCGGGTCGGTCTCGGTGAGTATGTTCGTCAACTCACACATAAAGACCTCGGTATACCATTTGTCCGGGTTATAGCTCTGAATGAGGCGATCCCAGGGCGCGTCGTCGGCTTCCGGATCCACCTTTTCCCATTGACGGTCGGCTGTGAGCCGATACCCCGGGTGAAACATCGTGGTCTGGCGGATCTTCGCGTACGTCAACATGACCGCGCCGGTAGCGGCAAGGAGCCGGGGCTGCCCGAAATTCCAGCCGTGGATGTCCGTCCCGTCGTCCAAGCTCGTACCCGGCACGCCCATCGCGAACCGTTTGCTCCATGTCAGGCCGTCGTCGTCCGAGTACCGGAAATAAAGGTCGCCCGCGTCACGGAGCGGGCATCCGTTCGTGTTCCACCAGAAGAAGGCGTAAACGCGCCCTGTGGCGGGTACATGGTAGAGCATGATCCAGGCCGGGACATGGTAATCGGTTCCCGACGGCTCGACCACGATTTCCTCGCTCCACGTACGGCCGCCGTCCGTGCTGCGTGAAACCACCATGCGCTGGTCGGGCGTCGATTCGTGGCCGCCCTGCGTCCAACACGCAATCCATGTGCCTTTTGCCGTAACGACGAGTTGCACCTGATAGTTGAAGGCCTGCGCGCCTTCGCCGCCGTCTTTCACATCACCCCACGACTCGGTGACATTCATACTCTGCGGATGTAGGATCGCCGGATCTACCGGCCCCTCAAAACTGCTCGCATTCATAATCCGTATAGCTGAATCCTTCCGCGGCCAATCGAGACCGCCTTCGAACGAGTCCACCCGGACCCGTCGGTCTTCAGCAATCGAAGAGCGCAGCCGAGGCGCCAACGCAATCGCGTCGCACCGATCCATCGGCTCGGCTTCTTTCCGCAGCCATTCTCGACAGCCGCTGTCTACGGCTCAACGTTTCTCAGCGAGAGGTGCCCATTCCCGGGAAACCGTCTTGCGTCATGTCCCTTACCTGGGCGCCCTCTGGCGGCTCGTACGCGAAACGGCCTTCGTCAAGTTCCGGGTTGATCTTAACCTCGGACAGCGTTTCGTTTATCATCTCCTTGCCGGCCTTATCGAAAACGGTCGTCCTGATCTGGACACCCGTTTCCTTGTCAATATAAGAGCGAATCTTCCCGAGCTTCGCCCTGGCAGGGTCAAACGAGTCCGCTTTGGGCGTCATTTCGATGACGTAGGTCGGCGTCTCGCCAATCCTCTCCTCGGGCTTGAGCGCCACCTCGAATTTGTGCATCTCCTCGAGTGCCTTTTTCCCGATTGCGAGCGCTGGGCCGGGTTGCTGCGATTGACTTGCCTTCATCACCATCTTCTGTCCGAACATCTCAGATTCCGTGAAAACGAATTCGCCGTCGTAGACGGTCAGGGTTTCCACCTCCATTGTCTGGCCGCCCATCGCCATCGTCATCGTCACCTCTGAACGATACAGGGTGTTGTCGCCTTTCACGAGCACTTCAATGATGCCGGCGCCCGTGCCCTTCATCGTCATCGTGCCCTGCTCCATCGTCATCGTTATGTCGAGCTTGGCCGCATAACTATCGAGTTCGGCCCACAGCTCGAGCAGCTTGGCTTCCACCGACTCGAGTGTCTCTTCCGCAACCGCCGCGCGCGGCCCCAATGACGCCGTGAGTACTAAAGCGGCAGTCAAGATGTATCTGGTCATCCTTCTGTCTCCTCGTTCTTGTAGCGAGGCGTATTGCCCCTGTTTTGTCGACTACTCAGGAGTCTTCCAATCACAACGCAGGCCGCAGCCGGCCGAGCGCATTCTACCCGAATCCGTTTCCATAATGGTATAGCCTTTTGCGGAATTCCCCGATGGGCATTTGCAGGCCAGGGCACTAGTCTGCAGTTTTGCGGTTCTTGGCGACCACGGTTGTTGCCCAAACGCGGCCGCCGGGGAAGGCTTCAGCGCTGGCGAAGGTTTGGAAAAAGACGCACAACTTCGTGAAGGAACTTCGCACTCGGGACACTAGCCGACCCACCGGCGATTTCGGACCGCCAACGTCAATAGCCCAACGTTCACTTCTTCCTCAGAAGCGCCTTGACCGCCAAGTGGGAGCCGTGCTTGCCGGCGACTTCAACCGTGCACAGCTCCTCCACCATAAACAGCGGCTCGTAAAGGTCCCGGAGTTCCGGCTCGCCCGAGAAATACAGCGTCGTACCCAAGCGCGTCTTTCGATATTTCCCCGTTCCCCCGAAACTCGGGTCGTCTTCACTGAAACACACAGACAGATAGCAGGCGCCGGAGCGAAGCATCCGGTGAACGTTGGCTGCGTATTGGCCACGATTCTCCGGAAAAATATGATGAAGGACTTCCCAGTCATAGGCAAAGTCGAACGACCCCTCGAGCAACGGAACGTCCCCGCACAAATCCGCCGTAACAAACCGGCACGAGACGCTCTTCTCATTCGCGAGCCGCCTGGCCAACCCAAGCGCTTTGGGCGAAATATCGATCCCCGTCATTTCGAATCCCCGAGAAGCAAGCCAGACCGCATAATTGCCCGCGCCGCACCCAAGATCAACCGCACAACACGGCAAAATCCGCCCGGATTCCACCTGTTCCACCAATAGATCCGGCGGCCCCGCGGCGTTCCAAGGAATTTCCTCGAGCGATAGGTCCCCGTAGATCTTGTCCATCTGCGCCCTAACATTCATCGCCTCATGCTACTGCAAAAGCATCCGGCCATCCAAGTTCAGCCTCACCAGCCCGCTCATGTCCATGTTTGCCCATTCCGTCCATTTCCCCATTCCCTGAAGAAAGCGCTTGACGCCGATTGGGGCTGTCCGGAGCGCGCGGCACGTAGGATTCCCGCCAGGGCTGAGCGTGGGAGAGGGTGCCGCGAACGCTCGAGTCCGTCGCCTTGCCGTGCCATGTCGTGCGCAGCGCCCCGGCATTGCCGCTCCATATTCATCAGATGGAAGGAAGACGCTCCGCAACAAGAGCACGATGGCCGATGACAACCGGATTCGGGCCTGGAAGTCGTCACCGGAGCGGCCTCCTCCGAGTTGGGGCAAACCGAAAGGGGGGCGCCAACGTCTGAGCCGCGGCGCCGTGTACAACGTCGGTCTTCGGGAATGCCCTGTGAGCCACGATCAGTATTTCGGGAAGGATCCCCTCGCCGTTGCGTCAGCCGCTTTGGAGGATGCCCGGCAGCGTTTCGATTTCGAGCGGGTTCTCGCAGCGGCGCAACGATCTTCCATCATGAAACGGCTACGAAAAACTACTGAAAATCTTGAGAGCAGGAGATCCTTAATGTGGAGGATCAAGTCAATAAGCCATTGTGCGGCAATGGCTTGTGGCGTGTTATTTGCAAGGGAAATTAGGTAGAAATATGCACGGGCGGAGAGGGCTCGACCCGTAACCGTTTGCTCAACGAGTAGGGCGAGGGGAAAAGAGGTCGAGGGACGCCGCCTGAGATTGCGGCAGGAATAAACATAATATATATTATCGGACGTTGCGGCAGCGGGCCTTTAACCCAGATAATGCAATGGCGACCGCTTTTGTGGCGTAACTCCGGAAAGGAGAAAGACAAAGAGCAAAACCACAGCACACAAGAAAGTGAGCATTTTTCAACTGCAATGCAGTTGGATCTTGCCAAATATCAAGAGGTTATGACAATTAACGATACCTATGAGAACGCAACTGCATTATCTGAGTTTAACCGGGGCCTCGCGGATCTTCGGTGGTCGTTCGCGCGGATTTGCTTGGCCGCCCGGCTCGGAACCGAAATGTCTGTGCCGCTGTGGACAACCCTCGAGTGGCTACGGCCGCTCTTCAGGGGGGTCGTCCTCGAGTTCCCGGATGAGGTCGCGGAGGCCGTCGAGGATAGCGTCGAGCGCGACAAGCACTTCTCGGTCGTCCCGTTCGGCGGCCTTGGCCAAGTCCTCAACCTCTGCCGCGAACGAGACGGCCGCAAGAAGCGCGAAAGCCTGGGTGTCGATCCTCGAACTTGATGATTCGATGTCGCGGAGTCGGTCGTTGACGATGTCGATGATGCGACGGGTGTGTTCTATGTCCGTGTAGATCGGGACCTGGATGGGCACGCCGGCGATGCGCGTTTCTATGACGTCCGGGCTCATTGGCGAAACTCGCGTTGCAGGCCTTTAGTGCAGTGAAGGATTCGGGCGAGCCGGTTTTGGATCTCGGCACGTTGTGTACGTAGGCGCTCGTTGTCAGCGAGGATTGCGTCGGAATCGTTGGCGACGCGCTTGAGGGTAGCGAGGTCTTTCCGGAGGCTCCACTGCTCGGTAAGAAGTCTATCACGCTCGGCTTGAGCGCTTTCAGTGCGCTCACGACTGTCGCGGAGCAGATCGCGGAGGTCCGCCACAGCCTTGTTAATATGCTTAATCTGTGCGCGCACGAGAGGACTCATTCGGGATCCTCGGTTTGTATCCCTTTTAGTGTTAACGGCTTAGGCGATTTAGCCTGGTGACGTCCCAGACTTCATGGCTTCGTGCAAAGAGATCATCGTAGTTGTGCGCCGTAACGCTCCTGCAGGTGCTTCAGAATCGTATCCCAAGACGCCAGGGTCTCTTCGTCTTTGAGTGTGCGGTCGTCCGCCTGGAAAAAGAGGTTCATGGCCACGCTTTTTTTCCCTTCGGGGATTTGCTTCCCGGAATATACGTCGAAGATCTCGACCCGCTTGAGGAGTGCGCCGCCCACTTGCCGGGCCGTCGCTTCGAGTTCACCGGCCGGAACTGAGGCGTCCACCACAACGGCCATGTCCCGCAAAGACGCCGGATAAGCCGGAACGGTCTGAAATTCGGGTGGCGGCGGCCGATGGGCCAGCAGAGGGTCGAGGTCAAACTCCAAAAGGAAAATCGCTTGCTCTGTCTCGAACGCCCGCAGAACCTCTTTCCCGACCATCCCCAAATACCCGAGGGGTTGGCCGGCCCACGATGCCCTCCCGCAGTGGCCGGACTGAAACGGTCCGAAGTCGGCCGCGTCAAACTGAACGTATACCCCGAAAAACCCGAGGGCCGATTCGGCGTACCCTTTGAGGTCATAGAAGTCGTAGGGTTCCGGGGCTCGACCCCAGTGGTGCGTTCCCTTTCGGCCGGACAGGGCGATGGCGAGACGCGTGTATTGGTCCGGAAGCTCCTGATCGTTCTTCGCAGGCCCGTAAACAGGCCCAATCTCAAACGCGGCTAGGTCGAGATTTCCGTGACGCAGATTCCGAGACGCGGTAGCGAGTAGGCCGGGAATCAACGTAGACCGCATCGCGGCGTTCTGTTCGGAAATGGGATTCTGCAGCTCGACCATATCGAGATAGGCCTCGGGCAAACCGCACTTGCGGACCGCCTCCGCCGAATCGAACGTCCAGTTGAAGACCTCGGTTAGCCCCTGGCCTACGAGGAAGCGGCGGAGTGCCCGGAGCTTGGCCTCCTCAGGGGCCAGAATCTCATCGATTTGGCGCACCGTCGGCAAGGTGACGCCAATCTTGTCATACCCATGGAGCCGAGCCACTTCTTCTATCAGGTCGGCTTCGCGGCTCACATCGTGCCGCCAAGAGGGAACCCGCACGACGCAGCCGGCGTCCGAACTCCGAACCGTGACGAAACCAAGCCTCTCGAGTATGCCGCGCTGTTCTCGAGGGGCAACACAAGTGCCCAATACGTCGTCGCTTCGGCCGTATCTGAGTTCGACCTCGACCGGCGCCGGGGGATTCGGGTACTCGTCCAGAAGCCCGGCGGCCACTTCGGCGCCCGCAAGCTCCTGCACCAACCCCGCAGCCCGGTTTATGGCAAAGAGGGCCATTTCGGGGTCCGCGCCGCGTTGGAAACGCACAGACGCCTCGGTCTGCATACCCAGGGCCCGAGCGGTGCGTCGGATGGATACCGGCTCAAAATAGGCGCTTTCAAGGAAAACTCTTGACGTGCTCTCCCCCACTTCGCTGTCGTGGCCACCCATGATGCCGGCCAGCGCCACCGGCCTTTCCGCGTCGGCAATGACCAACATACTGGAATCGAGCTTCCGCACTTGGCCGTCGAGCGTTTCAAGCGTTTCGTTCTGTTTCGCGCAACGAACCACTATCCGATTTTCGCTAAGCTTATCGTAATCAAATGCATGCAACGGATGACCTGTCTCAAGCAGGACAAAGTTGGTAACGTCCACAATGTTGTTGATCGGACGCTGACCAGCAGCCAAAAGCCGTTGACACAGCCAGGAGGGCGACGGACCTACTTGCACGCCACTGAGAAGGCGGCCGATATAGCGCGGGCATAACTCGGGCGCCTCGATGGTCACGGAGGACAGTCTGGCGGCCCGCTGGGCGCCTTCTGCAATGTGTACCTCGGGAACGCGTATCGGCGTCTCAAACAAGGCCGCCAACTCTCGTGCGACGCCTATCATGCAGGCCCAATCGCCTCGGTTCGGCGTCACCTCGACTTCGAGGATGGCATCGTCCAGCCCGAGGTGCGAGACAATGTCTTGGCCGATGGGCGCGTTCGGCTCGAGAATCATCAGGCCGCTATGGTCTTCGCCCAGCCCGAGTTCATGGGCCGAGCACATCATGCCGCACGATTCGACGCCGCGCATCTTTCTGCAGCCGATCCCGACCGCCCCGGGCAGCGTGGCGCCGTCGAGGGCCGTGGGGATCCTATCCCCCACGCGCACGTTTTTGGCGCCGCAAACGATCTGAACCGGTTGGGGTTGACCGACGTCGGTTTTGCAGACGACGAGTTTATCCGCTTTCGGATGGGGCTCGATCGACACGATTTGTCCGACGACCACCTTGTTGATTTCTGCGCCTGGGCGCTCGACGGACTCTATCTCGAGGCCGAGCATCGTCATCTTCTCGGCGAGTCCGTCTACTCCCGTCTCGATGTCGAGGAATTCCTTGAGCCAATTGAGAGAAACTCGCATTCTAGAACTGCTCCAGAAACCTCAGGTCGTTTTCATACAAATGGTGAATATTGTCGATCGCGTGTCTAAGCATGGCGATTCGGTCAATGCCGAGGCCGAAAGCGTAGCCCGTGTAGGTCTCGCAGTCGTAACCCGCGTAGCCGAACACCACGGGATGGACCATGCCGCATCCCAGGATCTCGAGCCATCCCGTGTTCTTGCAGAGCCGACACCCCTCGCCCTTGCACACCGAGCACGATATGTCCACTTCTGCCGAGGGTTCCGTAAAGGGGAAGAAGTGCGGCCGGAAACGCATCTCGGTGTCCGGGCCGAAAAACCGATGGATGAAGAGCAGCAACGTGCCCTTGAGGTCGGCAAAACTGACGCCTTTGTCGACGAGCAGCCCCTCAATTTGATAGAACATGGGACTGTGGCTTGCGTCGTAATCGTTGCGGTACACTCGGCCCGGCACGACAACGGCCACAGGGGGGGCGTGCTTCTCCATAACCCGCATCTGGACGGGTGACGTGTGACTCCGCAGGACAACGCCCGGTTTGACGAAAAAGGTGTCGTGGAGGTCGCGCGCCGGATGGTCCGGCGGGGTATTGAGGCTGTCAAAATTATAGTATTCGGTTTCCACGTCGGGGCCCGTGGCCGCCTGGAATCCGAGTTCGAGGAAAATCCCGAGGATTTCCTCAGCCACCTGCGGCACCAGGTGCATATGGCCTCGCATAGGACGACGTCCGGGCAACGACATGTCCACGGCGGTTTCCCTGGCCTCGCGTCGTGCCACTTGGGTCTCGAGGACCGTCTTCCGCGCGTCGATGGCCTCTTCCAGGGCTTTCTTGACGGCATTGGCCGCTTTGCCGATTGCCGGGCGCTGGTCGGGCGGCGCCGTGCCCAGTCCGCGCAGGATCTCGGTGAGCGCGCCTTTCCGGCCCAACAGTGCGACCCTGATATCGTCGAGCGCGCGCGTGTCCGGCGCCTGGGCGATTTCGGCGATGCCTTCGGCCTGCATCCGTTTAAGTCTGTCTTGCATCCACGACGGGTCCTTTCCGCTATCTAAACAGCGCGGTTCCTATCCGGACTTGGGTAGCGCCTTCCTCGACCGCGACCTCGAAATCGTTCGTCATTCCCATCGATAACTCCTTGAGGTTGAAACGGTTACCCAGCTTCCGCAGGTCTGCGAACACGGGTCGGGCCAACTCCGGATCATCGTAGAGCGGCGCCATGGTCATGAGTCCGTCCACGGTGAGGTTCGGCATCCGCGCCACGCGTTCAAGGGTCGCTCCCAGATTCTCGGGCGCGAGACCGTGCTTTGTGGATTCACCTGAAACGTTGACCTCGATCAACACGCGTAGTTGCTTACCGGCGTCTTCGCATCGATGTTGCAGCGCCTCGGCGACCTCGACGCGGCTGACGGAATCGACGCAATCGAAAAGTGCAGCGATGTCTTTGCACTTGCGTCTTTGAATGTTTCCTACCATGTGCCACCGAACCGGAAGGCCTAGTCCTTCGATCTTTTCGCGGGCTGCGGCAACGCGGTTCTCGCCGAGGTCTTTCACGCCAAATTCGCAGAGTGCCTGGGCCGCGTCAACGGAAACCGATTTTGTGATGGCAACCAACCGGACCTCGTCCGGCGACCGACCGGCACGCGCCGCGGCGTCGGCGATCCGACGCAACGTCGCGTCGAGATTCTGCTTGATTCGAGCCCGCATTGCCGTCAACGAGGATGCCTTTCCGCAGTTGCTTTGTTCTGTCACCCCGCGAACAGAGTTTCTGACAGGCGCATATTTTTGGCCTATGATAGGAATGCGTTCCTCGTTATTCAAGTTCCTTGCGTTGGGCGCTGGCTTTGAGATCCTCTCGATAGCGCCGCCCGAATGTTGTAGTGAAATCCTTTCCCCCGAGGCGCTTTGAGGGGACGCTGCAAGAGGCAAACTGCTAAGGAGGAAGTGCTTATTCTTGGCTCTTCTGCTGGCGGAGTTTCCTGGCGGCTTCGGCTTCTTCCTGGCGTTTGACGGCGAGTTTTTCTGACAATGTCAACGGCATGTCGGCCTCTTGCTTGATAGCGATGATCATGTTCGAGGCCTCATCCCAGAAGTCATTGCTATCGTAGCGGGCCATATCCAGGATGGCGACCGCCTCATGGTATCGTTTCTGCTCCCAGTATTTGAGCGCCTTTGCCCTATTGAAGCGCGCGATGGCATAGGGCTCCTGCTCCTCGTCCCTGAGCTTTTCCCAGACCCGGGTGGCTTCTTGGTAGAGCCGTTCGGCCTCTTCCTCCGCCGCCTTGCCCTCTTCGCCGTCGAGTGTCAAGGCGCGCGCCTTGGCCTCCTCGGCGTCGCGCTCGAAGATCAGCCCTTGGTTAATCTCAATGTATCGTCGCGCCACGTCCGCGGTCTTGGCTTCTGGAAACTTCTCGAGATAGTCTTGCCAGCCTGCAAGCGATTTCTCGTACTGTCCGCTGCGCATGAGGGCGTGGTTATACATCCGACGAACGAAGATTTCATGTTCGTATTGGAGGGCATTGCCCAGATACCGAGCCGCGTTGGCATAGTCTCTTAGTTTGATGAAGTAAATCATGTAACCCAAGTCGAAATACAACGACGAATCGCGCGGGTTCTTGCGTATGCCGTCGAGAAGGAAATCGACGCCTCGGTAATAGTACTCTTCCTTCTCGCCGACCCAGGCACTGTGCTTTTCGTCCCACCATTTCAACGGTTCGGGTGTGCCGAGCATGTGCGCCGTTATGTTGTAAGCTAAGTACCAAGCGCCCACCTTGTAGGCGTCGACGAAGTGCGGGTCCAACCTTACGCACACGTCCATCAAGGGCAGCATCCGGTGCAACATCCCCTGATGGTAGAACTGGTCGACTTTCAGCCAGACCAGATTGGCCGCCATTATGCGAAATCCCAAGAACAGATTGCTCAGGCTGACCGGGCTGCCTTCCTTGCTCGCGTACATCGCCGCAGGATCGAACTGTGTGCCTAAGCTGAAGAGTTGGCCCTTGCCGCGGTAGTCCAGGAACTCTTTTCGGGCCGCTTCGAGCGAATCCCCCGAGGCCAGTTTCCAGATGAGGACATCGGCAGCCTGGTCATCGTTGTACACGTGGCGCACCAGCTTCGGATAGAGCCCGCCCTCGCCATCGCGATCCTCGTCAGTAGCCGCAGGCTCGGGCAGTAGGTTTTCCGTCACGGCCACGACCGCTTCAAAAAGCTCGTCATCCTTCATGTCGGGCGCGTTGGGTTCTGGCGTTAGGTCCTCGAGTTCGCCCAGCGGCGCCAGTTTTGCGGCGGTGAGAATCCAGCGATAGAACGCGTCCGATTCACGTAGATCGGCAACACGCCGCCCCTGGAAGGCGCCGAGGCACAACACCCCGACGACGACAAGAGAGAAAATCAGGTTTGACGCGGGTCTTTTCATGATTTCGCTACATCTCCCTCCTTCGGAACACCCAGTAGGCGATGATGTAGCCCGCCAAAGCGTAGACCAACGCGTATATGACGAGGGCCATCATTTGAACGTCCCTCGGGGGATCGTTTGGTTCGAGGAAGAGTATCTGCGTTTTGAGGCTGAAATGCTTCAGGTTCGGCAGCGTCAAGTAGAGCCACCTCGCAAGTTTGCCGGTCCACTCGTCCAGCCATAACGCCGTCTGGCCGGACCGGCGTTCAACGTCCTTGAGGTACTCCGTCAGATTGCCGGTGATGTAGATGAAAAGGCCGAGAATCGTGGGCACAACGGCCGAAGTACATGCGCACGACACCGCAAATGTAAAAGAGGATACGATCAAGAACTCGAAGTATGTCAAAAGCGCCGACCAAAGGAGGAGGGTCGGCAGTACCCCTTCCTTGACCCACAGCGCGACAAAGAATAAGCCAGCCATCAGCGCCAGGTTAACAATAATAATGAACTGCACGCCGAGGAACTTACCAATAAGGTATTGGAATCTCCGAATCGGCTTGGACAGCACGGTGTATACGACCTTGTTCTCGATTTCCGACGGAACAACGGATGCGGAAATGAAAATCGCGATGAGCGCGCCGAAAATCGAGATCACCGTGACACAGATGTCTTTGACCATTTTGAGCTGAACATCAATGCTCGTTTCTAGTTCGCCGGCAGACCTGGGCACTGTGAGAAAGGCGGTCATGAACTGCGCACCGAAGAGGACCAGAATGCTCAGAATAAGAAAACCGATAAGAACCTTCTTTCGGATGCCCTCCCGCCAGGTGTATATCGCGATAGTCCAAACAGATGACAAAAAGTTTACAGGGGCGGTCATTGAGATGTTCTCCGTTTTTCCTCGTCTTCCCCTATGATGCGCACGAAGAATTCTTCGAGGGTTTCCCGTTGGGGCGAGACACTGACTAGGGCAAGTTTTTCTGCTTTGCAGCGTTCGATGGCCGTGTATAGAGGGACCTCCCCAGGCACCCGCAGCGAGGCTTTCGTGTCAACTTGGTCGCCCACTCTGATGCCCGCTTCGGCGAGGCGCGTCAACGCATCCGGCGTGGCCCCGGAGACTTCGATCTCGGTGTCTCGGTCACTAAGCAGGTCCGTCAACTTGCCACAGGCTTGCAGTTCGCCTTCAGACAAAATGCCTACTCTGTCACTGATAAGCTCGACCTCGAGCAGTTCGTGACTTGATATAAGAAGCGTCTTACCTTGGTCGCGTAGGCTGGCCAGGATGTCTCGGATTTCCTTTCGGGCGATGGGATCCAGTCCGGTGGTCGGCTCGTCCAGGATAAGGATTTGCGGGTCGCTCAGGAGGGCTTGGGCGAGACCGATCCGTTGGCGCATGCCTTTTGAGTACCCCCTGACGGTGCGCTTGCGCGCGCGCGACATGCCCACGACGTCGAGTACTCGGTCGATCCGCGTTTTCAGGTCGCGCCCCGTCATCCCATAGAGATGGCCATAAAAGGAAAGGACCTCTTCGCCCTTGAGAAACTCGGGATAGTAGGCGCCTTCCGGCAGGTAGCCGATGTTCGTTCGAACGGCCCGCGCGCCGATATCCGGAGAGCCGAGGATCTTCATGCGACCAGCAGTGGGGAAAATCAGCCCCAAAAGAAGCTTGATGGTCGTGGTCTTGCCCGACCCGTTCGGGCCCAGGTAGCCGAAGATTTCTTTCTCGTCGACCTTGATCGAAAGGTTCGTGAGCGCGTGAACGTCTTGCCCCTTCACGGCCCCTTCATAGACCTTCGTTAGTGCTTCAGTTTCAATGACTGCTGACACAAGCCCCGGCCCTTCCTTGCTTGGAGCCGCCGTTTCCGACCGGACGGCGATGCTACGTTTTCATCAGTTGTTGATGGATTCACGGGCCGTGTACTCGCCCCGTGCCCGGAATAACCGCCGGATGATAGCAGAAGCCATAGCCCATGTCAATTTCCGGATCCAAAACGGTTGTCTCGGGCACGGATGTGGCCCGAACGCATCGTGTAAACGGTTTATGTGCCGTAAAGACGGGGACGCGACGTATCGAACACAGGTAAGGAGCGCTCGGACTCCCTCACGATACTCCGTGCAGACGCGCCCTGCTCGATTCGTGTCCTGAGGTCTGTTGAACCGGCCAGGGTGTCGAAAAAGGGACGGAACTCGAACGCCTCAGGGTGCGCCCGGCGGATGGCGATGAGCATTGCCACAGCGGTCCGGAAGGCGCGCACTGACCGGCGCGTTTTCACGGAGAGGCGAATGCCTTGGCAGGGGACGTCCCGGTAACGCGGCGCCGGTGCCTTACCCGGGATGGCGTGCGGCGTGTACTTGCACGGTTCGAGCGTGCAGCCGGGCGCGTCCTCGTTGCGGAACCTGTTCAATACGGCCTCGGGGTCGAGCCAGGGCGCGCCCGCAAGGTAAAACGGCGTGTCGGTTCCTCGGCCTTCGTTCAAGTTTGTCCCCTCGAGCAAACACATGCCAACATAGAGCAAGGCCGTCTCCGGTGTGGGGATGTTGGGCGAGGGCGGCATCCAGGGCAGTGCGCATTCGTCGAAAAGCCGCTCGGGATTCCAGTTGTCCAGTTGGGCAATCGCTAGCCGGGGTCTTGGCGGAGGAATCACGCGTTCTCGGAAAAGCAGCGCCAGTTCGCCCATCGTCATGCCGTGCCGCACGGGTATTGGCGCGCAGCAAACCAGCGACGACGTGTTCGACGCAATCGGCCCCTCGAGAATCGTTCCGCCAATCGGATTGGGCCGATCCAGGACGAGCACCGGCTTGCCGGCTCGGCCGCATGCCGCCAGGCAACGCCGCATGGTGGCCATATAGGTGTAATAGCGCGACCCGATGTCCGGAAGGTCAATGACAAACAGGTCGATGCGTTCGAGTTGGTCTCGGGGCGGTTCATGGTGGTCTCCGTAAAGGCTGACGACGGGGACGGGGCCGCGTTCGGACGCCACTGCGGCCCCGGCTTCGATGCTTCCGCGGATTCCGTGCTCGGGGCTGTACAAGAACTCCGGCGTCACGTCAGCGCCAAGGCGCAACGTCTCGAGGATGTGCCTGCCGAATTGGTCCAATGCGGCGTGGTTGGTGAGCAAGCCGATTCGTCTTGCGTGCACCGGCTCGAATTGGTCGAGCACTAGCCGGTCAAGGCCCACGTGCGTGGCCGTCGTTTGAGGATAGAAAGCGGACGCCACGCCGCCGTAGAACGCGCGCCGGAGCGCGCCGTTGTCGCGATTGCTCCGCGAAGGGTGGCACGTGTTTGAAAGAAGAATGGCGAACAAGCCCGTTTCGCGGTCGAGCCACACCGATGTACCCGTCCAGCCGGCGTGGCCGAAGGCGGTGCGGGACGGCAGAAATCCCGTCTCTCCCGTACCCCACGGATCGACCAGCCAGCCGAGTCCCTGCCATGGATAGCGCGGCACTTGATTGAGCTGCGTCATTTCGCGCAGGGTCGGTTCGCATACGATCTCGCCGCGAAGCAGCGCCCGGCAGAATCGGGCCAGATCTTTCGCCGTGGAAAACAGTCCGGCGTGCCCCGCCACGCCGCCTATCGCGTAGGCGTTTTCATCATGGACCTCCCCGACCATTATGCGGCCTCGCCACGGGCAACGTTCCGTGGCGGCGCATCGCCCGACCCACTCAGCAGGCGGACGAAACGCGGTGTGAGACATGCCGAGCGGCCCAAAGACTCGCCGTCTGCAAAAGCCGTCTAAGGAGTCCCTGCCGGCCAATTCCACCAGCTTGCCGAGGATTATGAACCCCGCGTCTGAATAGCGCCGCGCTGTGCCGGGTTCGTTCTCCAGCGCCGCTTCGGAGATCCGCTGCAGCATTTCGTCCAAGGTCGTGGCGTGCGCGTACAAGGGCATCCCCGATGGAAGCCCAGCCGTGTGCGTCAGGAGATGGCGGGTGGTAAACCGGGAAAGGCCGGGAAGGGGCACGTGCGCGGCGACGGGTTCGTTGAGGTCGACGGCCCCGTCGTCGCGCAAGAGCAGGACGGCCGTCGTCGTCGCCAAGACTTTCGTAAGCGAAGCTAGGTCGTAGAGGGTGTCCTTCTCGGCAGGTTCTTCTTGAGGCTCCCGTTGACGGAGGCCGCAGACGCCGTGGAAAAAGGTCGTGTCTCTGTCGCCAATATAGGCAACGCCCCCAGGCCCACTGCCGCGCTCGAGTCCTTCGGCCAACGCTGCGCCCAGTTCCTTACGCACCGCCTACAGTACCCCGGAAGATAGGAGTTAAGATCTTGCGGCCAAACGTCCAGCCCCACTCGCGCGGATTGGACAAAAAAAGGGCGTGTAACATTGACGGTCCCCGAATAAATGGAATAAACAGCAACCAGTCGCATTCGCAAACGGCGCCGACTGGCCCTCGGCCCTATGAAGCGATGACCCTTCCCGACCGCAGTTACACGCCTATGCGTATTTTACAAGAGGACTTTTCCAAATGCAAGTCCTTTTTCCTCCCTCTTCCCCCTGCCAAAGCCGAGCAGGAAATGTGGCGCTGTGAGTTGCGTGAAGTCCGGCCACTTTGTTGGGGGCGTGCGTTGCCCGACAACCGTTCACCAGGCCGGCGGTACCTCAAAAGAACGCCTATAAGACCCCTCCAAACGGAGTCTGAAAGCGCCGCCCCAGAGGAGTTGCCCGACGATTACGGTTCTTCTTCCATATTTGCGAGCCGTCTAAGGCGTCGCGAGTCCCCTTGATTAGCGAGGAGCCGATTCATTAAGCTTTGGTTCCAGTGGGCGGCCCCTGGATGGAGCGCATTGGCAGATCGCCGTTTGGACGATGCGGGGCCGTGCTGCCTATCGATCGCGTCGATCCGATCCCGAGTGCGTTCTGCGTCGGGGATTGTGCCGGGACGATTGCGGCGCGCGGCCCCCAGGGCGATCGGGGCGCGCTCTGCAGGAGCGTCATGTATCGGGACGCCGTGATTGCGGCGCGGCCTTGACCGGAGTAGTCCTCAATAGGGATCGGGCCGCGTCGCCGGGATGAGCCGGGCAATGTCCAAAACAGCTTCTCCTCAGATAACGGCATACGGCACAACGCGCCTGGCGATGTCACGCCGTTTTCGCGATGGACTTCTTCTGTTTTGTGCCGTCGTCCTGCTGTTGCTCGGGGTCGCCGTGATCGTGTTCCGCTTCTTCCCGCACTTCGGCGAGGACGACGCGTACATAACGTTTCGATATGCCAGGAATCTCATTGACGGCCATGGGCTCGTGTACAACCCCGGCGAACGGGTCGAGGGATACTCGAGTCTCTTGCATGTGCTGCTCGTCTCGCCGGCGTTTCTTGCCCTTTCGGACGAACAGGTCTATTTCTACGTTCTCCTTCTGAATGCTATAGGCAGCATCGCCGCGATGTTCGTGTTCTGTCGTATCGTGTCCAGGCATGTTGCCGGGACGCTGCTGATTCCGGCGGCGTTTCTTTTCGCCATGATGCCTTCGCTTTGGCGTTACGTTTGGAGTGGCCTCGAGTCGCCGCTTGTGCTGCTTCTGCAACTCATCGTCTGGGGCGCCGTTCTGGAGATACACAGGGAAGCGAAGAAGCGCCACGTCTGGGTATTGTGCGCGGCCAGTGCGTTGCTGGTTCTAGGCCGGGCCGACGGTTTTATCGTTCCCGGCCTGGCCTTCCTTTATCTCCTCTTAATAAGAAAGCCGCGCGCCGCCGCATGGTGCGCCATTGCGGCGGGGCTCACCTTTGCCGCCCAGGTCGCATTTCGTTACGCTTACTATGGGTATCCGCTGCCGAATACATACTACGTCAAGGTTGGAGGCACGTTCTGGCAACGGTTCGGGTTTGCGATGCCACATTTCCGACATTTGGCACGGACCCGACGGTTTAATCTCCACCTTTTTACGCTGGTTTTCGTGTTATTCGTACAGGTGGGCCGCTGGGCACTCAAACGCGAAAGACTGCGAGACGTGCTTTCTTTTGGCCCTTTACTTGCCATTGGCTTGGTGGTCTACTGGTTCTACATCGGCGGGGACGTTCTCGGCGAACGATTTCTGCTGATCCTGTTCCCATTGGGAATTTTCGCAGCGTTGAAACTCTTGAGACTCTCGGAATCGGGGTTGATCCCTCGGGTTTGGCTCCTTGTGGTGATCACGGCCATTCAGGGCGGCCCCGCGCTGGGGTTGGCCCGGAACGCACTGAAAGGCGGTTACGCCAAGATCGATGGTTATAAGGAGCTGGGCCGCTACTTAAGGACACACGAGAGCGGGAAGGTGTTGGCCTGCGACGCGTTGGGCAAGATAGGTTATTACTCGAGACTGCCCGTGATAGACATGCTGGGCTTGTGCGACGTGCATATCGCGCACACCGAAATAAAGGAAATAGAGGGCGTCGAGTTCATGCCCGGCCACAGCAAATTCGATCCGGAATACGTTCTGGGTCGAAAACCGGATTTGATTGCCGCGCGCGTTCACCCGTCGCTGGACCTGGCTTGGCGCATGGATAGACGACTGTATGAGGCCGCCGGATACCGCATCAAGTACTTGGCCCACCTTCGCCTCTTCGGGGTCATTGATGTGTCAGATCTCTCCGAAGAGCAGATCGTGAATCGCATCACGTCCGCCAATTTCAATTGGGCGGTTCTCGAAAGAGCGGGCCCCGGGTAGTGCCGCTGTAAAGGCGAGTTTGCCCGAGGCGTGTCGTCAGGCGCCCGAGACGCAGGGCAAGGTAATCCGACGCGTCCCCTGGACTTGGCGACGGGGCGCGGATACAATACTTCGTGAGCGTCGGCTCCGCTGGACACGACAGGAACACGGCCCTGCCCTATGAATCCCGACAAACGAATCGAAGAGCTTGAGAGCCAAGTTGAGACGCTGACCTGTCAGGTGCGCACGCTGCTTGCCGAACGCGACGCGGCCAGGGCGAAACGCCGTGGGATAGGCGGCGACATCGGCGGCGGCATCTGGTGCTGTCGATTTCTCCTTGTCGTGATGACCGTTGTGGTCGGATTTGCGGCAGCGGTCATGGTGGGCAGCGAGGGGCTTGCGACCCGGACAGAACTCGACATCCGCTTGTTGTCGGTGGGGCTTTTGGCGTTGGCGGCCATGGCGTTCTATTTTGCCCGCTGGTGGTTGACCTTCACGGCGCTGTCGGCCCTGGCCGTCTATTTGACGTATGCGCTTTGCTTTCTCGAGCAACCCGAGGTCGTCGTCTTCTCAGAAACGTCGTACTTTGGGGTATCGCTCGGCTTTCTTACGCTGTGCTACGCTTTGTCTTCCTTGGCGTGCATACTGGAGAATCGTCGCCGGACCAGACGTCGGCTGGCGGCTGCGGTTGCGGCCAACTCGGCCGTCTACCTCGTTTTTGCACTGATGGCCGTCCGGGCGCACTATCCGGGGTTCGAGTGGGCGCTTTGGCTCGCACTGGCGGGCCTGTTCGGCGTCTTAGCCGTCTTGGCCGAAGCGCGCCCGCCTACCCGAAACTACGTGTTCCAGCTGTTTCTTGCCCAAACCGTCGTCGCATCTACTTTGGCCCTGCAATTGCTGCTTCCGCGCGAGAAGCTTCTCGTGGCCATGGCGTTGGAGTGTCTTGTCCTTGTGCTGTTCTATGCGCAGACAGGCGTCGTGCTGTTCAAGGCACTGGATCTCGTCCTTCTCGTCGTTGTATTCGTCGGTACGCTGGGGTCGTTGGACCTTGACGGCACGCTGAGGTTAGGCGGGATTGAGGCGTCGGCGAGTTGGTTCGCCGCAGTTGGCGTTTCAGCCGCCTTTTTTGTTGCCGCGTGGGCATATGAACACGTCGTTCACGATGCTGAACCTGACCGACGCGCCTTGAGCGGGCACTGGTTCGGGGCGGGCGCCGTGCTCGACGTGAAGCGGGGTGCCGCGGGGGCGTTGCACGCGGCGGGCGGGGCGCTCGTGCTGATTGCGTTGACCATCAATCACATGGGCGACTCGTTATTGCTGCCTTACGTCTTGGCCGCCGAGGGCGCGGCGGCAGCGGCCTTGGGGTTGCTGACCGCTGCCCCGCAAATCGAGGCGGCCGGCGTATTGTTGCTCGTCGGCGGACACACGAGCTACTATGTCCTGTTGACTCGGAACGCCGCGTTTTCCCAGCAGGCAGGGTTCGTGCCGTTTACGTTTCTACTCGTCTTGTTGACGTTTCTCGGGGGCGCGCGGTGGGAACGGGTCCTTGAACGGATAAACGGGCCGAGATCCTGGGACTATTATGTGCCCGCTGCGGCGCCGTATCTGTTGGCGACGGCGACATTTGCCGCCTTGAGCTGCTGGAAGCTTGAAGGGGTCTTTGGGCCGCTCGCACAGGATGCGTTTGGCTTGGCGTTGCTCTTGGCCGGCGCGGTGTTTCATTCCCGTACGTTGCAGGCTGCCGGCCTCTTGGCCTTGGCGGCGGGCGCCGCAACGTTCTGGACGCGACTCCACCGCGCCGGGCTCGCGTTGACGGAACAGCCGTTCTTTTGGATGTATCTGTGCCTCACCGTGTCGGCATACGTTGCGGCCGAACGATTCTGGCGCTATTTGCGGCAGCACGGGGAACCGCGCTCGAAGCTGTTGGCGTGGACACGCACGGTTCTCGTCTTCACGGCAGCAGGACTGTGTGCGGCGGCGTTGCGTCGGGGCGTACCCCAAACCCATCTATCGCCGGCACTGCTGGTGCTGGCCTTGGCCTGTGCCCTTGTGGGAATCGTGTTTGCGGAGAATCGCTATCGATGGGCGGCGCTGTTGATTGTGACCGGCACACTGGCGCACACGTTCTCCAGGGACTTGACAGGCGTTTCTCCCATGGCGGTCGCGCGGGTCGTGTTGGGGACGGTGATTGTTCTGGCGGCGCTGAGTGTCCCGTGGTTCCGTTCGATGGGCCGCAGGCGGCGCCGCGAAGCGTTGGCAACAGATTCGGGCGAAGGGGCCTCGCACGATGAATGATCGGGCCCGCGCCGCAGAGCGTATCTGTTGCGCCCTGGCCGCTCGAGGATACCGGGCGCTTCTGGCGGGCGGCTGCGTCCGGGACTTACTGCTCGGCATCGAGCCTAAGGACTACGACATCGCCACGGACGCCCCGCCGGAGATCGTTGCGCGCCTGTTCGAAAGAACCGTGGGCGTGGGCGCGGACTTCGGCATCCAGATCGTGGTCTTTCCAGAAGGCGCGTTCGAAGTGGCCACGTTTCGGCGCGACGGCCCGTACCTCGACGGCCGGCATCCCAGCACCGTCGAGTTTGTCGACGAGAAACAAGACGCGCTCCGTCGCGATTTCACCATTAACGCCCTTTTTCGCGACCCGTTGCGCAATGAGATTGTGGACTACGTTGGGGGTCAGGAAGACCTTCGCCAAGGGCTGATCCGCACGGTCGGCGATGCCCGCGAACGATTTGCCGAGGACCACTTGCGTCTGCTGCGCGCGGTACGTTTCGCGGCGCGACTGGACTACGCGATCGTTCCCGAAACCTTCGCGACCATCTGCGAAATGGCGCACCTGATCACGCGGACGAGCCAGGAACGAATTCGCGACGAGATTCTCAAAATGCTCCTTGAAGGCGGGGCGAAACGGGCATTCGAGTTGATGGACGAAGCGGGTCTCTTGCCGCATGTTCTGCCCGAAGTGGCGCAGATGAAAGGCGTGGCGCAGCCGGCGGCGTTTCATCCCGAAGGCGACGTGTTCGAACATACGCTGGCGATGTTGGACCTAATGGAGCGGCCCTCCCCCACGCTCGCCATGGCCGTGCTGCTGCACGACGCGGGTAAACCCCTCACCCAGACCTTTGAAGACCGCATACGGTTCAACTTTCACGACAAAGTTGGCGCGTGCGAGGCAAAGAAGGCGTGCAGGCGGCTTCGCATGGCTGCGGAGGAGACCGCGCGGGTAGGGTGGCTTGTTGAGAACCATATGCGCGTAGCCCACGTCTCGGAGATGCGCGAGAGCAAGCGCAAACGTTTTGTCCGTGAGGAAGGGTTTCCGGAGCTTCTCGAACTGTGTCGGCTCGATTGCCTGGCAAGCCACCGGGAGTTGCGGGCCATCGATTGGGTCGCGGCGTATGTGGCGCGCGCCAAGCCGGACGAACTTCGCCCGGAGCGGCTGCTGAACGGACGCGACCTGATTGCGATGGGTTACACGCCCGGGCCGAAATTCTCGGAGATACTCACGGCGCTCGAAGATGCGCAGCTCGAGGGGCGCATTGCCAACCCGGAGGAAGCAAAGACCTTTGTCCGAGACCGCTGGCCTGCCGCCAGGCCGGACTGACTCGGGCCAAGCCGTCAACCGCCCGTTTGCGTTTCCCTTTCGGCCTCGCTTTGGGGCAACGTTTGAGACATTGCGGCCAGTGCGGCCTCGCTCGGCAGGTCCACCGTAAAGGTTGTTCCCTTGCCGACTTTGCTCTCTACCGTGAGATCGCCGCCGTGTTCGCGAACTATCTTTCGACTCACGGCCAGTCCCAGTCCGGTTCCGCTTGACCC
>DUZM01000005.1 GCA_013349485.1 Candidatus Hydrogenedentota bacterium
ACCCCTGGAAAGGGTGACGGAATCGCCGGGCCAAACGAGTGCCTGCAATGCCGCTGTTCCGTCGCCTCCTCCGGAGGCTCTGCTGTTTTGGCCCTTCGTTACCAGGGTTCGCTACGCTTCACCCTGGGCTCTACGCCGCCCCCGTTGGGGGTCTTCCAGGACGATGTACGTGAGGGCGTCCCTTCATCTGCTTCTTCTGGATTGTGGAAATCAATATGGTAGTGCTCATCATGTCGAACCCACGACTGCTTCTTTGAAAAGCTGAGCTTCTCCTGCAGTTGCTCTCCCTTGTTCGTCGCAAACAGGTGCGGCTGGAGATCCGGCGCAAAGATGACGCGCCAAACAGAAAGTCCATGCACCTCCGCGGCCTCGGCGAGGCAAAGCAGATGAGACGCCATGGCTTCGAAATCTATCTCGCACCCTTGCGCCGCACACCTACCGTTCCCGTCAAAATGAACCGCGTAACCGTATTTGTTCGCACGATGCGTTCTGAGCATTGTCGGCCCAAGGGCGTTCTTCACCGGAACCATAAAATCGATCGAGAGACCGTTCCTGTGCGTCGCATGCGGCCGCATGCGACGCCGGAAGGCCAACTGCACTCTGCGTACACAAACTCGGTATCCGGATGCAGCTTGAGGACCCGGCCGTAAGCGTCCAACACCACCTCGCGCACACGCCCGTGCAGCGAGTTCCTTCCGAAGGCGATCGGAAGACGGCCATACGCGCGGAAATTCGCCCCGGACGTAGGAAGCCGCTTGCCATTGACCAGTCTCCCGTCTCCTGTGGTCCCGAGACTCACGCTGGCCTCTTCGCTCTCAAACGCCCTCGTAATTTCATTTCCGAAGCTCACGAAAAGCACTCCCACAACGACAAGGGTCGCCGCACAAACCGCTACCGTGCGTATTCTCTTCCGCAGACGTGGTTTCATTCTCACTCAGCCGCCGCCAGGTTATACAAAACGTTTCGCGCGCAGGATAGTCCATCAAAAGAAGGAAAGCAACGGGCAGCAAGCAGTCCCCGTTCATTAGAGATAAATATAGGAGATTGGATCTCGTGTGCCGATGAAGTCCAGCAGGGCATTCCGACAAATGCAAAACCCAAAACAACAAATCGAAGACCGGGGAACAAGGGGACAGCCCCGACGAGATCCCACCGCCATGCGCTTACGTCCTTTTCGTCCCTTAGGTCCCTGCGTCTCGAAAGACATTCTCAAGGCCGCAAGAATTGAGCAAGGCGGCCCGGGGTGCCACTGGCGGCTTGTCCGCCAGTGCCGTTGAACACAGCCGCTCCTTTTGCCATACTCCTCACGATCGCAAGGGACCAGGGCAATCGCATCAAAATGCCGCGAAAAGAGCGCGAATTCTTCGGGATATCTCGCTAGAAAAGCGATCCTGGTACGGTCGAGCTCCGTCTCGAGCGTCTTTAGGTCGCGCAGGAGCGCGCCCCTACCAGTGCCAAGTGCTGTGCATTGTATTGATCCGCCGGCACTTCGGGCAAGAACGGTTTAATGCAATGTCCCTGCAAGGGACAAACAGAGCGCGTGTGTCTGGGAAAGGGAACGTATAATGTTTGGTTTCGGGTTAACGCTGGCAGCAGTTCTGTTGGCCGGACTGGGGGAAGGGCCAGACCCACAGGTGCTGCCGACAATCCCCGCAACCGTGGAGCGGATCGCGGACAACGTGCACACGAGCGTGACGCACGGGTGGAACACCAACCGCCTTGTGAAATACCAAGGCGTCCTTTACGCCACTGCCCGCGTAGACAACCCCGCCGCTACCAACAAGTGGAAATGCAGCGGGGAGTTTTTCCGCCGAGAACCGGGAGGCCCCTGGACGAAGTTTGCTTCGACGCCCGATCCGCCTTACCTGACGCTCATGGCGCCCGACGGTTGCATCTGGGAAGTGGGCCCCTCGCAGTATGACAAGGCAGAGGTGTTCCGGATGACGCATCCGCTCGACTTCTCGGCCTTCGAGACGGTGTATTGCGGTACATCGACGTATATGGGCGCGGGCATGAGTCCCGAGGGCAATTTCCTGATTATGTGTGCGGAAACCAACGATATAGAAGCGTTCCGGCCGAATGCCATTATCAGCGGGTTCTATGAACAGGCCACCGGGAAGTGGTATACGAGCCGACTTGTGACGCCGGAAGGCCGGTATGGCTACATCGGAATTCTCCTCAACGGGACGCGGGCGTTGGCCGTAATGCAATCCGCGATTCGGGATCCCGAGGCGAATCCAGAACCACCGCACTACAACTGGCGCCACGTGCGCTTGGCCCAGTGCGACGACCTGACCAAGGGGGAGTGGATCCAGAAAGGGTTTCTTCTGCCAAAGTACGGTTTCACCGCGATCAGCGATTTCATAGCGGGCCCGGACGGCAATGCGTATCTGGTTTACCGATCCAGGGCCGGCGAAACGTTCGAAGAGGCAGAAAGGCCCGGCGGTGAGAAGACGTACATTGCACAGATCAAAGACGACTTGACCACGGAGGTTTACTCCGTCCCATTCTCGAATGGCCCCATGAATATGTTCGTGGACAGCAAGGAAAACTTGTATCTCCTTGGCTGGGAGGTCGGCGAGCTTCATCTCTGGAAAGTGGATCCGGGCGAGGGATTCGAGCCGACAAAAGAATACCGGTTGGGCGGAACGGATAAGCTCGTGCGGGGCAAGATACGCGCGCTGCACCCTGAACGGTTCGGCGGGGAAGGCGACGGCGACACGGCACATGTGTTCTGGTCGCACGGCGTGGACGAAAGCGGAGAGCCGCCCGCATCCGGCGAGCCCGCCCACCATGCCCAGTTGTGGCACGCTCAGTTTAACCTGCCCGTGGAAGATTAGCCGACAGCCGCGAGCCCAGGCGCGTTACCGTGGCCTTGCCTCTCGGGAATCGGGAGGAAGAAGTCATCTATTGGATCAACATGATCAGAATGGAGGTCGTATCAAATGGCTAAGATGAAACGGCGATCTGCCGGGCCGCGTAGTGCTGCCGGACGTGTGACTCTTTGGGCAATTGGAATTGCCGCGTTGTGTTTTGCCACCAGCCCTGTGCACGCAGAGAGTGGACGCGATCCGCATGAGGGTTGGAATTTCAAGTTCAAGGATTTCGTGATCGCGGCGTGGAGTCCGCCCGCGACAACGGACGCCGAGTACAGGCTATACAAAGACGCCGGGTTCAATGTCGTGATGACGCCGCGAAATCAATTCCCCGATGAGGCGTTGGCGCTGGCCGAGAAATATGGCTTGGCCGTCATGATCGACACGTATACGCCCCACGGCCGGCCCTGGGGCGGCGTCGAGGGCGATTATTTCCCCCACCCGGCCCATCACCCGGCCACGTTTCCTGAACTCAAGTGGCTCGTCGAGCGCTACGGCGATCACCCGGCCCTCGCGGGCATCCTTCTCGGCGACGACATCGGCCCGCTCCCCCCCCAGTTGGTCAAGAACACCCGGTGGATGCGCGAACATGCACCGCACCTCATACCCTGGGTCTGCCAGTGCATATATTCGCCTGAAAGCCTTGCCGAACACGGCAACCCAATCTATAACCCTCAGTTTTATCCGACGCTTTTCGCGGCCGACTTGCCCGCATGGGAACAGGCGGAGCTGTACTGCAGCCTCCTCGATAGCTTGCGCGAAAGCGCAGGCCAGCACAACCTGACCCCATGGCCCTTTTTCAATGTGTCGGCGATTGAGCGCGGTGAGTTGTTCGAAAGTGACTCGCTTTTGCGTTTCCAGGTCTACGCGTCGCTCGCCTATGGCGCGCAAGGGATATGGTACTTCACGTATCGCGGCTGCGGCAGCCTTTTCGACGGCAAAGAAGTCTGCGCCGCATGTGGGAGTTCGGAAGAGGCCAGCGCATATATCGAGCCGAACTGGTTTGCGGCGAAGGAGGTGAATCACCGCGTTGCGGCGTGGGGGCCGGAGCTTCTTGGACGCAAAGCGGCAAAGGTTTACCATTCCGGGCCATGGCCGGCCCCGCCAGCAGAGGATGCGGTCGTACGCACAGACAAAACGTTGTTTTTCAATTGGGAATTGGGGCCGCCGGTCCCCGCCATGCCCGCCGATGACTTCGAGGTCACATGGACCGGCTACATAAGGTCCAAAAGCTTTGACGAAGTAACCTTTACGACCGTGTCCAACGACGGTGTCCGGCTGTGGGTCGACGGCAAAAAGATCATCGATAACTGGACCGACCACTTTGCCGTCGAGGACACCGGCAAAATCCAGCTCCCCCTGGCAAAGATGGTCCCGATCCGAGTCGAGTACTACGAAAAGGATTCTCTTGCGGCATTGATTCTATACTGGTCCAGCCCCACTTTGCCCCGCGAGATTGTGCCGTCAGACTGCCTATTTACAGACACTGACGGCGGCGAGACCGGTTTGCGCGGCGAGTACCGCGCCCTGCCCTCGAGGTTGTGGAGAAACAGCCTGCGACCCGGGCGCGACGAGTTAGTAGTCAAGATGAGCAATGACCTCCTTGTCGGCATTCTCACAAAACCCGGCGAGGCCCCGCTTGCGATGGTCGTGGACAAACGCGTCGACACACGTTTCCGCGCACTCGATCACAGAACCGTCAAAGTCCGATTTGCCGACGCCGTGCAATCACTAACCATGTTGGACGAACACGGCGGACAACGCATCGACGGTCACACGATACGCCTCACCCTACCCGCAGGCGGCGGGCAATTGCTGCGACTCGATACCAAGGCCATCTGACGAGACTGAGCATTAGAACGTCGATCGTTGTGTAACCGATGCCGCCTAAACCAGGGCCGCGAAGATGAACAACGATTGTGTTGCCACAACTGCCGGAAGCATTAAGGAGAGGCATACCTATGAAGCATGTCATGATTGCAGCGGTGCTGTTGTGCGTCGGATCCGTGGCGGGGATGGCGGACGATGCGTTGTCGGGGCCGTCTTTCACGCTTTGGCAGCTTCCCGAGCAGAGTCCCACGCAGATGCAGTCGTACGTTGTCCGCACGGTTCATGGGAAGGTCATGGTGGTCGATGGCGGCAACAAGGCGGAAGCGCCGTACCTGAAGGGCTTCCTGGCGGCCTTGGGCAATCGCGTCGAGACTTGGTTTGTGAGTCATCCGCACCCGGACCACGTGGACGCGCTCAACGAAATCCTCGATGCGCCGGGGAAGCTCAATATAGCCGAGATTGTCGGCTCGCTGCCCACGACCGAATGGCTCGAAGAACACTGCAACGGCGACGCGGCGCTCCAGGTGACTACGCTTCTTGAGAGGGCCAAGGCCCACAAGATCCCGATACGGGACGTGTTTCTGGGCGAGACGTTTAGCGGCGATGGCGTCCGAGTTAGAATTCTAGGCGTGCGCAACCCGGAGATTTACTCAAACGGCGTCAACAATTCGAGCATGGTCTGGCGGATGTGCGACGATTACAAGTCGGTGCTTTTCACGGGCGACATCGGCGTTGAGGGCAGTGAAAAGCTGTTGCGAGGTGCGTTCCGGCAAGATCTGCGGAGCGATTACGTTCAGATGTCGCATCACGGACAGAACGGCGCCGTCGAGGCGTTTTACGTTGCGGCGTCGCCGCGCTATTGCCTTTGGCCAACGCCGCGATGGCTTTGGGACAACGACAACGGGGGCGGCAAAGGCTCCGGGCCTTGGCGGACGCTCGAGGTGCGGGCGTGGATGAAGAAGCTCGGCGTTAGGCGCCATTACGTCAGCAAGGACGGACTGCACCGCATCGACTAGCCCGGCGCCAGGCGTAGTTTTGTGGATAGACGCGTTGGGGCAGTTCTGCATGAGGCTTGGCGTGAATCTGCGATCTTTCCTAACGCGCCCCTGGCGCGCCTCGGTTTTCTACGAAGGGGGTGTGGGGGAAACACTCTTTTTCCCAAAAGAGGGTTGCCCCCTCAGACTCCCCCAAAGAAAACCGCGGAATTCGCCAACTTCTTTGGCAGCCTTAAGGCAATAGCTCGAACAGCCGCGTTGTGCCCAAAGGGGCTTCCACATGCAGGTGCAGCCCGTCATCGACGGCCACCGGCACAGGTCGGCCGTCGTCGAGGTCTACCACGCGCCGGGCTTCGAAGGGAAGGCCCGCGACTCGGATATTAGTCGCGGCTTCCGAAGTTTCGTGATTGATGACGAACAAAACGGCGCGCTCGCCGCACGCGCGTATTGCCGCTTCGATGTCCGCGTTTGACGAATGGACGTGCGCACGAACGCCCGCGGCCTCACACAACTTCTGCAGGAGTGCGCGCAACTGCGCACGAGCGTCCGGACGTTTCTCTTGGAAAGCGTGGAAGTAGGTGTCCTGCACGCAGAAGCCGAGGAGATAAACCTGCCCCTTCCCGACCCGTCGCGCGAGGACGGCAGGTACGCCGGAGTCGGTCCTTGCGAGCACTTCGGCACTGGTCACGGCGCACGTGCGCGGGCTAACCAGGGTGAGGTCCAATGCGACGTCGAGGACGCTGGCGCGAAGCGCAGCGGTCGTGAAGACGGATTCGTCCGGGGAGTCTTGATCACCGAAGTGCCAGCCCGGCTCCGCGCCGACGGTGCAGGGGACATAGTGCCCCTCGCGGCGGACGCGGCAGGTTGCCGCGTCCGTCACGCCGAAGAGCTTTTCCATGGTGTCCATGGGTTGTTTCAGGCGGCCCAAGGACGGCACGCAGTCGGCGATGAGCAGACCTCCCTTCTCGACGAAGCGGACGATGTGCCGGGCCACGTCTTCCGGCAGCAGCTTCACATCGAAGAGGACCAGCGCTTCATAGCCGTTCAGAGAGTCGTTCGTGACTTGCTCTTCGTGGAGCACATCCAGCTCACCGAAAGCGCGGAGAAACAGCTCGAACGACAGGCCCACGTTGAAATACTCCTCCTGTAGCTGGAGGTACTGTGTGCGCGGGAAGAGCATCGCCGCCTTGGCCTGGAGTTTCTTCGTGGTTCGCAGATAGCTCCCGGCCTTCTGTATGAGCCGAAGTCCTTCGCCTAGGCTCTCCCAATGCTTGGCGTCGATAGGCAATTTGTAGCCTGTGAGTAGGAAGTCGGCCCCGTGAGCGACGGCCGTAGTGGCCACCTCGCGCTCGCCCCAGTAAAGCGCGCGGTTGCCGTCGTCCATGAAGTGGCTAAACCATGCGGGGTTAAACGTGCCCACCCAGAAACCAAGTTCCTTGCCGTGGGCGTAGGCCAGATTCCGCATCTGGGCAAAGCTGTAGTGCATCATGGCCATGCGCGGTTTCATCAGCCTGGCCGGTTCGCCGAACCGAAAATCGAGGTTCCAGTACGGATAGATGTCATAGACAAACATGTCCGTAAAATCCGCGCCCCAATGGAATACGTCGTCGATGGCAATCTGGGCGTGCGAGCCGTACCCGGCGCCAAAGGTGTTGTGGCTATCGTGGGTAAGCACCACCTTGAAACTGGGGTCGATGTCCTTGATGATGCGGTAGACCTGCCGCCAGCCATCGGGAAACTTGGCCGTGCGAAAGTCGAGCACGTCCAGCCAGACCTGGGGGTCGTCCTTCGCGGCCGCGAGATCCGGCGGCAACTCGTAACCGTAGCGCTTTTTGAACTCGGCCTTGTCGTACTCGGTATACCCGAACGACCCGGGGCCGCCGGTGAACGGTTCGTCCTGATAGGTGAATACATTGTAAAGGCGTGGGATGTCCTTGAGACCCGCCAACTGTTTTTGGGCGTTCTCCCGGACGGTTCTGGCGTATTCGTCCGAGTACACGGACACGGCGGGCGGGGCGTTGCGGCCGAAGAGTTCGAGCCCGCCCGCGTGATGGGTGATCGCCATTCCCTTGGCCTGCGCGTAGTTGCGGACAATGTCGGCCTGCCCGGCCGGCAGCGGGACATGCCACTCGATACCCGTGAAGCCATGACCAATGATATTGTCCACCGTGGCGCGCAAGATTTCCGGGCTAAGCGGCCCCTCCTCGCCGCGCCATCCCTCGCCGCTCGGCACCGGCGAGAACTGACACACAACCGGAAAAAACCCCGTGCCACTCGGGCGTTCGACGATGTGAAGCGCGACCTCCACTTCTGCCGTTTCGTTGAATACGCGCACAACGTACTTGCCGGGCGCAAGGCCGGAAAGCGGCAGCTCGGCGCGGACCTTACCGTCCGCCTCATCCGCGAACTCGAGGTCCCCGCCGACATCCTCATCCCCGCAGAGCCTGCCGCGAAGCCTACGCGCCGCGTCCACCGGCAAGGAAACCTCGACTACGGGACGCTCCGTGTTCCGGAATACCCGGCGTCCGTGCGCTTCCGGAAACGTGATCGCGATGTCGTCATTTCCTTCTGCGCCGCGTGCGGCGTGCATCGCAACAACGACGACCGTTACCCCCAACCCAAGCCTGATCAGATTCATCATTGCATTACCCTCCCACGCGCGGTGACGGCGCCATGCTAAGCAAACTGAGTGACAACGGTTCCGTACTGTTATCCGGTGGCTTTGTCCAGGCAGGATCGCACAAATGTGAGATTATGCAGCGTGTTCTCTTCCTGGCCGCACAAGTCCTTGTCAACAACAACGAACGCATCCGGACTAATATGTACATGGGTCTCAACCACGAGGAATCCTGCATAGCCGTCGGCCGACAATGCGGCAATCTGACCTGGCCAATCCACCAATCCTTTGTCCATCAGACACCATGATCCGGATACAGGATCGAAGCCCTTCATGTGTACATGCGACACCAAATCCCTCACGCGCATATACTCCTCTGGATAAGGACACGTCGAGCCCGCCCGGCAGGAGTTCCCGGGATCCCAGCACAGTCGGAGATTCTCGCACCCGACTCGACGAATTATGCCCGCCGCCTCAAGCCCGGTTGCCCCCCAGCAGCCGGCTTCGTTCTCCAGCACAAGCCGGCAGCCGTGCCGCCGGCTGATTACCGACATTTCACCCACGAGGTCGATTACGGCAGAGGGCACAGAACCCGAAGCGCTTTTGTCAAAAGCAAAGCAGGAAATAAGGTCGGTTCCCCAACGTCGCGCCCATTCACACGCCCGAGGAAGACCTTCAGCCAGCACATGACGCACCGACCGATCGTCCCAAGCACATTTACAGAAACCAGGAGAAACGCCCGACACGCGAAGACCCGCCCCCTCGACAAGTGAATGGAAATTCTCCAGCTCGTCATCCGGCACAGCCGGAAACCGGCCATTCGGCAACGACCGTATCTCTACGTGCGTGACGCCCCATTCTTTCGCCAGTTCAAGGGCCCGTTTCGGGGAATCGGGATTGATTTCGTCTGTAAATATCGATACCTGCATCACGCCCGCCATTCCGTAACAAATCGTCCGAGACCAAAGGCAGCTGAATCCCTGTCTGGTTAAGCGTGTTCTTGCGCTATTCTACTTGCTCGTCTTCAAGGGCAGGCTCAGCAGTCTATATCTTTTCTCCGAGTAGCCAAATCCCTGCAACAAATTATACATAGCCACGTTATCGGGATTAACAATGGCGCCGACACCGTCTGCGCCACGCGAGACCAGTTGCTCGTGAATGCGGCTAAGGAGCTGTGTGCCGATCCCCATCCTATGGGAATCTCGAGCAACGGCCAGACGGTATATCCACGCCCACCAGCCGTCCCATCCCCCGACAACGGTTCCTACAATAGCTCCGCTGCGTTCGGCAACAACCACAAGATCCGGATCGGCATTGATCTTGGACACGAGATTTGCCTCGTAAGGCTGCTCCGCCCAGAACGCGCGCCAGAGCGACTGGATGCCGCCCACATCGCTTCGTTTGGCGCTTCGATATACGATTTCCTCCATAACCTTCTCCGCCGGACAGCCAAGCTCAGTGGCTCGGCTTGTCCACGTCCGCTGAAGTGCTCAATCCCGCGCTCCTGACTTCTGCGTTCTGGATGTCAGGGATGCCGAATGCCATCACGGGCATACCGGGAAAAGCCGCCGATGAATCGGAATGACCGAGAACAATAGCCTCCTGCATCGCGTTGATGGTCTCCTGATGCCTGCCGAACGCGTTGACGATCTTGGCCAACGGCTGGCCCGCTTTAACGATGTCGCCCGGCTTCGCCAGGAACCTGATGATTCCCGTCCGCGCCCCATAAGGCTTGTCGGAATACTTGAGCAGCTTGCCCTCTCCATACCCGGCGGGCAGGGGATACCGGAACGGCATGTCGCGCGGCGCCACCATCTCGAGGTACGCAAGGATGTTCCAGATCGTCTCAAGACCGTAAGCGACGTTCGACTCGCTCACGACGTACGGCTTGCCCAGTTCCAGCGTCAGCGCAGGAATGTCGTGCAGGAGAAGGTTGTACGAAAGGCTCCTGTTCAACTCCTCGGTATCGACGATCAAGCAAAGCCCGGTCTCCTTACTCGCCCGAATCGCGCCCCCGTAAGCGACCCGATGTGAACCCCCGGGCGCGCGATCCAACAAAACATACGGGATAGACTCCATCCAGTCGTTGTGAAGGTCGAGGACGAGCGTGGGTCTTACTTCCGTGATGGCGCCAAAAATGTGATGCGCAATCCGCTCTCCAAGAGACCCGTTCGGGTTCCCCGGAAACGAGCGGTTCAAATCTTCCCGGCTCATCGTAATGGTACGTGAGCCCGTCTCGAATCCGAGCGGATTCATCAGCGGAAATGCCCGAACCGCGCCGCGGAGAAGCCGGCGCCGGATGCTTCTAAATATCTCTTGGATAACCACGATGCCGCTCACTTCATCGCCATGGCCGCAGGCCGTTAACCATACAAGCGGCCCCGGATTCGCACTCGTCGCACACATCAGGGGCAATCGCCTGCGCGACAGGTCGGACCCCGTCATGATCTTCTTGAACGAGTACCGAATGTTCACCGCGCCGGCACTGCGCGTAGCACTCTTGTTTGACATGCGGATGCCTCTATACGATTGAACGACTGCGCAGAGGGTTTCGGCCTTACGCTGCAACAGGAACCGCCGAAAGACGCCTCTTAACGTCTACGAGCCATCGGTGTCTGACCAAATTCTCGTCTTCACATTTCGCGAGTAGCTCAGGCCTTGCTCCCGCCTCGGCCTGTCTTGTTCAAATTAAAGACTACTTCTTCATCCTGATATTCTATCGTCACTTCCCAGCCTGCATTTGCCGCCCGCTCACGCCAAATTGCCTCAAAAATCTTCTTGTAATCTTCAAATGAAACCTGTTGCTTCAAATGGCCGGCGGCCTTATAAAGTTCGAAATAGATTGGTTTCATTGAAACCGTGGCCTCATCATCATCCAGCCTCAAGAGCGTTACCTTATTGCCGCGCAAATTTGACTGTTCCCAACACAGGTACAGGATGAAAGCCTTTCCAGGCTCAACAAACGGCACCCATGCCCTAGCACCTAGGAAATAACCAGCGCCATTGCCGATTCCGTCCTTCACCCATTCGTATGCAAGCTCTTTGCATTTCACGGCCGACAAGAAATTGAAGAGCCTGACTTGCTCTGACCAGTAAATCTCTTCACGTGCCCATGCTTTTTGCCGATCAGACACGTCTGAAAATTCCGATGTAGGAAGAGTGGATATTCTGTCAAGACGAATAGTTATCGATTCCATGTGCTGAAAATACCAATTCTCTTCTTCAACGAGGAAGGAAAAGCAATACGTACCTTTCTGGCTATCAAAAGACAAAGGAATTAAAAAATGTACTTGATTGCCCACACGGTGGATTTCTTCAGGCGCTTCCCATTCTTCCCATGTCGCCGTTTCGCGCATCTGCCGCAAGAAGCCCAGCAAAGCCTCGCCCAAAGACGCGTCATAAGGACGGACTTTCTCTTTAGGAAACTCACCCTTCTTCAGAATTGAGACAAATTCCTTCCAGATTTCGAGATCATTTTGACCTTGTGTTGTCTCGTTTCCCGGCCGTCCGATTCCAAGAAAAGCAAGACAGAATATCAAGGTTGACCGTGTCATCGAAGTGTCTCCCTGCTTTCATTCCATTGATTCCCGGAAAAACTCCCTTCAGCCAGTTTGCCCGTTAACAGCCCGCAGACGAACGGCGCGAACCGGCCGCCGCCATCCACTGGTTAGGCTTGTGTTTGCACGAACATACTCGCGAGTTCTTAGGCATAAGAGAAGGCCCACTAACCTTTGTCCAGGCGACCTTAGCGCCTCGGGACGTCACTGCCGTGACTCGGCCGGAATCGGAGACCATTTCCCGGGACTCCAGAACTTGCGTGTAGAATCCGCCTTCTCCGGGATTTTGAACTCCCCTTCATAGTGCTGGCCGTTCCACTCAAACACCGAGATACACCGCTCGCATGTCGAGTCCTTCCCAAACGGATCCGCGTAAGGCTCTTTCTCTTCCGCCAGCCAGTCGGTGGTAACGATAATATCCTTGAGTTTGCGCTCGCCCTTGCGAAACGCCACACTACTCTTGAAAATCTCGTACGGCGCCGCCGGAGCTCCCGTAAAAGTCACGTGCTGGTCGAAGACATTGCAGAAATGGCCCCGTCCTTCGTCATAGCGGAACAATAGCAGACGTTGCTGGGTGTGGCCGGTTCCCGACGACCAGTCTTCGATGTAAAGCGTGTTGAAAGCGTAGACCGTTGACGATGATTCTCCTTTCTCGAAGACCTTCCCGTCACCCAACTCAAGTTCCTCGTACCTGAGGGTCCTCTCGTTCAATCCGCCACAGTACACGAGCAGCGGCGCGAATCCGTTGTCTTCGACCCGGAGCACCAGGATATATTGCAGCGAATGCTTGTACCACTCCGCGTGCTCGGCCATGTGGATAATGTAAATGAAGGGAGGCGGCCCATCGTGCTCCGTCTGCCGCGGTAAAAGGTTCCTAGCGCGCTCTATAAACCGAAACTCGACCGATGCCACGTTCGACGTGAAATCGCTGTGAAAACGTCCCTTCGCCTCCGCGGCCAACGTGAGCGATTCCTGCTGAAGGGCAGCCAGGTCCGGGGTCACAGACGGACCTTCCTCCACGCCAAACGTCTCAAAGGCGAGTAATACAAACATCAGCAACGCCACAAATGGAACCGGCGCGCGAACGTGTTGCCTCATGAGCGAACCTACATATCGCATCGCCATCCTCCACATCAACCATATCGGGAACGCAGCACCTGTCGTTCTACAGCCAGCCGGACTCGGTCCAATATGGTTTCCGGATATCCCCGGTTCAGACGAACGCAGACGGTCGTCTGAACGGCCCCTAGTTTCGCAAGGTGTCCTGGGGGGCTCCAGTGCTTTCCGCGCCGCGCGTCACGATACCGCCTCGACCAACCGTACGAGAACGCGTCACGATGGCCGCTTTCCAACCCATTATGATTCCAGCCGCCACGCCAGTCAACGGGGAATCCCGGACTTGTAACATATGGGGGCAGGTCGGGATAATGGTGGTAGATGCCCTGCCCTGGCCAGTAGGTTTCCATGAACCGCCGCGGGCGCGATTGAGCGCGAGCAGAAGGCAGGCGCGAACGGGCCTTTTGCGGGGTGCTCACGGCCGGAGCTGGGAGGTTATCTTGTCCGCGCCTGCTTCAGGTTCTGGGCTTTTCATGCGACGCGCTGTACCCAGAGATTTACTTCTCGTTTGGCGCGTTTTGTGCATCGCATTGGCAGGGAAGAAATTTTATCCTTGCAACCAGACGATAAGTGTGCTATACAAATTCAAAGAGTCATTTATACCGGATTAATCATGCGCCACACAAGGCCAAATATGTATGGGCATATCAGTTTGTAGGCCCCTACTCGACTGCCGATATATCCAGGCGGCCGTGATGTTTGCCTTCCGGGCAAAGGGGCGGGGGAAGGAGTCTAAGTGCTTTTAGGCGGCGTGTCCGTGGCTCGAAGTTGGCTAGTGTCTTTGAGCGCTGTCGGGCTAACGCTGTCCTTGTTCTTGTTAGGGGCATGTCGGGATCGACACGACGTGCTCAGCGCCCGATCTTTTCCACGCGCCGCGCCTATGCCGGAGGGGAGACCAAGCTGCCTTGAGCCGGAAATGGTCTTGATTCCCGCAAGCTCTTTTCTGATGGGCGACGATCGCCTGCCCCGGTCCTCGCCGGTTCATGAAGTCGAGGTGGCGGACTTTTACATGGCAAAGTATGAGGTGACCAACCGTGAGTTTCAGTTATTCGTTGATTCCACGGCTTACAGGACCTGGGCAGAACAACGGCCAGAATACGCGTTCACGGACGATGGCGCGCCTGCGGGCAAGAATTGGCGGCTTCTCGGCGAGGCCACCCTTCCGGAGAATCTGGATAAGCCGGTGGTATTTGTTTCTTATCTTGACGCGATCGCCTATTGTGAATGGCTTTCGGAGGAAAGCGGCAGGCGTTACAGATTACCTACTGAGGCCGAATGGGAGAAGGCCGCGCGGGGCGGCCTGCGCCAGGCCCCTTACGTCTGGGGTCACGTACGCGAGCGAAACGATCATCATGTGATGTCCAGGGACGAATCAATACCGTCTTCGCCGATTGCCGTCGGTACCGTATATCCCCCCAACGGCTACGGACTGTACAATATGTCCGGCAACGTTTGCGAGATTTGTGCGAGTCTTCTCGCGCCCTATCCCTATGACGCGAAGGACGGGCGCGAAAGAGCACACAGCGCCGCGCTCAGGCGCGAGCTAAGAGGCCGAACGCAACGCGTGGTGCGTGGGGGGCGTTACATTACGGGACCTCCTACACCCGGATCGCGCAAGGAAGCGCTGCCGCAGTACTCATTCGTCCATACTGGCTTCAGATTGGCGAGTTCCGAACCGCCGGGCTCGCGCAGGGAGGAATAGCATGTTAGTACACAGGGCGGCGAGGCTGAGCTTTCCCATATTATTCGCGCTTCTTGCCTTCGCCGCCTGTTGGCGGCCATGGAGGTCCCGACTTCCCAGCGTCCCTCGACTGGCACTTGCCTCGGAGGCATTTGAATTGGGCCCCTACCCTAATCGTGGGTCGGTGAAGATCTCGGTTCCCGTGGCCAACTTCGGACGCGTCCCGCTTGTGATTAGTGACGTTAAGACGGGTTGCGCGTGCCTGAGGGCATCCCACGAGCAAATCACCCTGGCGCCCGGACAAACAGGTGCACTCGATTTTGAATACGCACTGGATGGAAAGACCGTTGGCTTGGTTTCCGAGCTTGTAACGTTTGACACCAATGACCCGCGGAAGGGGCAAGTTACACTTGCTTTTCGTTTGGCTTTGCGCGCTGGTTGGTTCTTGATGCCACAACGTCTACATCTCTTTGGGCGGGAGGGCGAGCGTTGCCGCGGCCATATAGTCCTCTGCAATGACACCGAGGGATCAAATTCTGATGTATCGGCCCATTGCGATTCGGATTACGTGGCAGCAGAAGTCAAGAAGGCCTACCAATACGCTCGTACGGGGCGGCGTGCTTATCTGCTGGAGATAGTCGGGGATATGTCCTACCCGAATGAGCGACTGGAGGCTGCTGTCCGCGTAACGACAGGCGATCCTCAGCTTTCACATGTCGAGGTGTTCGTGGTGCTTCACAAGGACGAGAGAGACGGCTCCGTAGCCGAGTCTGAAACGGATCATTTAGACGATTTGGATGACGCGGCATCGGTAAGGCACCCGCCGCAACGCGCCTCATCCGTATACCTGTCTCGTTCCTGCAAAAAAGCCTTAATGAAAGGAGGTGATTTGAATGAGGAACTTTCTTCAATGGAGGTACTTCTTAGCGCCTTGCGTGTTGGCCTTGGCCTTGATGCTGGCGTATGGAGTGCCGGTGGCCTATGCAGGTTACTGTTGCAGACCTAGTTCCTGCATCGGCGTATGGGAATGCACGATTCAGCAACCAGGGCTGGCGCTTGAGTGCAGGTCGTGGACAGTCGGCCCGTGCCAGCCGTGTAAGGAGGCCTGGAAAGATTGTACGCACCTTGACCTCAAGTGTGGGCAACTTTACAAAGACACCTGGTGGATTATAGAACCGGAGTGCGATACCGAGGTCGAGACGTATTGCCCGTACTTCTCCCCGCCCGCTGCTGGCGACCCATGTAGTTAGATGAAGGGCGTTGACGGGACACCTCTGCGCCATGCCCAAAATAAGCGGACACCGGTGATAGGGTTGGTTGACAGGGATCGCCCGGGCATCTACGTAAAGGCGTCCATGCTTGCTGGCGGTCCCTCTCGCCTGTTTGTCAACGGCCGGACGCCTGAAAGGCGCGCCGTTTGATCGGCGCAATCGGCAGATAGGAGATTAATTCACCCGTTTCTTTCAAGAGGCACACTTAAAGGGCGTCTCTGGCCTACGCCTCCGACCGACACGCGGCTGGAACGGGTCTCGTTCGCTTTGCCGGTCGGGCCGGTGAGTGGTGTGGTTGGGTTGGGAAGCAACTCTGAGGGAGCAGCTAATGAACCAGAAGCAGCGGAGACGCGCAAATGCAGGGAAGCTGCGATGATGTGCGGCAGAACCATAGCGATGGGTGCTGGGCCCAAACGGCAGTCGCAAGTGCGTTTTTGGCATAAGAGCGTTTGCCTAATTGTGATGGCAAGCGTTTGTCTGTTCGGGCACGCAGATGTCGCAGATGAGCATGTCGCCTCAGCGCTAGCTGCTCTACGGGACGTCAGCGACAGGACCATCAATGTGCAGGCCAAGCTGAAAGGAAAGAAGCGCTTCCTGGTTAACAGCGCAGTCTTGATTGCAGACAACACGGTAGAACCTATCTACCAGGAGTACGACTTCGAACTCACTCTGGCTCGAGACCGCGAGAAACGGATGCACGAATCAATCACCCCCGTGGTGATTGAAGGCCAAGGCATCATGGAAGGCGCTGATCCAGTGCACAGAAAACAGGTATATGATGGGACCATGGTGCGCCGAAGAGAGACGGATAAGCACTACGTGATCTCACGGCAGCCGGAGCGATACGGTGGCCCGGTCAATGCGTGGGAAACCGTTGAGCGCGTCGTGCGTCAACTCTACGAGTTGAAGGACAACCCAAACTGCTCATGGGACTATCACCTTGAAGGGGAACAAGCGGTGCTGTCCGTGGATATCCCGGGGGAAGCAGCGAAAAGCGTTGTCCTCAGAAGCGATCCTTCGAAAGGCCATCGAATCGAGAAGTGTGAGATTCTCCATCCAGACGGGTATGTCCTAAGTGAAGTGGCTTTCTCGGACTTCAAGGAGTTTCCAGGTGATGTGTGGTATGCGACCAAGGCCGTACAAAGAGAATATTTGGGCGAGGACGTACTCTACCACGAGTACGCACATGAGGCCGTTGAACTGAGGGTTAACGAGCGTTCCGTTCCTGAATCACTCCTCCAACTCGAGATTCCGCCAGATGCCTTCGTGTTTTTTCCCGACGTCGGTATCAACATGAGCGGGGAAGAGTTGTCAGCCCTGCCGAGAGAACTCATCGATACGCCTGAACTGGCGGCTTTTGCGGCTGCGGAAAGAAAAGCATCAACACAAGCTTCAAGTTCGCGCTCCGGCTCTCCGACAGGGCCTAATGCTACCGGAACTCCAAATCAAAACTCCGGAAACCGGCTGCCGGTAGTCCTAATACTAAGTTGCCTCGCTCTTATTGCCGCATGTACTCTTGCTGCAATGTGTTACAGAAGAGGGTGGTTCCGAAGACCATAGGCTCGCGGCTGCGGCTACATAGTCAAAATCCGTACAAGACAGCCTCCGGCCAAGAGCAAGAGAAGAAGCCGAGCGCTGGCCGGCGAGCATTCCGGGGCTTTCCCTTTTTTCACACCTCGCGGGCGGTTGCAGTTTCCTCCGCCCAGAGGCGGGTTTCCATGGCCTCGAGCAACGGTGCGAAGGTCCCCGAGTCAAGCGCACAGACGGGAATGCCGTGGTATCGTTTTGCCAGTCCCGCAAGCGTGGCGTGGTCGCACAGATCCATCTTGTTAAGGACAACTAACGAGGGTTTATGGCCAAAAGCCAACTCGGAGAGCAGGGATTGTACCGTTTGGAGGTGTTCCTCGACCTCCTTGTCTGATGCATCAAGGACCAGAAGAAAAAGGTCCGCTTCATCCAGTTCCTCGAATGTCGTTCGGAACGCCGCTTTTAGTTCTTTGGGCAATGCGCGAATCAAACCGACCGTGTCAGTAATGATAACCTCACGCTCGCGCGGGAATCGGAGTCGGCGGGATACCGGGTTCAGGGTCGCAAACAGAATATTCTCAGCAGTTACGTCGCTTCTCGTGAGATTATTCAGCAGCGTCGACTTGCCAGCATTCGTGTAGCCGACCACAGACACGACGGGCAATCCTTTCCGCGTTCGCACCCCTCTTCGCAGCTTACGCCGGTCGCCAAGCTTGGTGATCTCGCGTTCGAGCCGGGCGATGCGGTCTTGTGCGCGCCGACGGTCGATCTCGAGTTTCGTTTCGCCGGGGCCGCGCCCGCCGATGCCGCCGGTGAGCCGCGAGAAGGCCGAAAGCGTCTGTTTCGTACCCAGACGCGGCAGCAAATACCGGAGCTGGGCCAGTTCGACCTGGAGTTTTCCCTCGCGGGTCTGCGCCCGTTGGGCAAAGATATCGAGAATCACTTGCGTGCGGTCCAGCACCTTCAGGTCCGTGTATGCGGCCAGGTTGTTCAGTTGCGCTGGCGTTAAGTTCAGGTCGAAGACCAGCGCCTCGGCACCGACTTGCATCGCCTTGATGACCGTCTGCTTAAGTCTACCTTTGCCCATGACATACTTCGGGTCAATGGGCCGGCGTTGGATAGTCCTGCAAAGGACCTCTATCCCAGCGCTCCGTGCCAGCTCGCCCAGTTCGCCCAACGAATCTTCCGCTCGAGCCGGCCGCTCCTCGGACACGTGAATCAGTATCGCCCGGTCTCGGTTGTCGTCCGCCGCGCGCGGCCGGCGGGCACGCGCGAATTCTTCCTCGAGCGCCGCGATCATCGCCGGGAAGTCTTGGCGGAGCGCGTGCGGCTCGACAGGGGAAAGGAACGCCCACGGCTCGTCGGCGTCGTTGTTCGGCAACAGGTGCGCCACATGCATCTTGCCGGCGAGGCCGGTCTCGAGCACGTCGATAGCCGCTACCAGGTCGAGGCGCAGAAGGGCAAGGTCGGTCAGGTCGTCGTCGCTGAGCGGCTCGTGGTCTAGATGCGTGTGCACAAGGCGTAGCCCGCACAACCGATCCCGGCCCCGGCGATGGGCCGATAAGTCCGGAATGAAGACCGAACGGGCATCCCCGACAAGCACGTAACGCACATGGCCGCGTCGATCGATCAGCAGACCAACTTGGCGTTGGACCTCGAGCGAGATCCCGCTCAGGGCGCGCGCCAACTCGGACGTAATGACCGTCTCGGGCCGCACCCGCCGGTTGCCCAGCCGCTCGAGACGATGTAACGGCGAGGCCTTAAGTCCGTGTGTATTTCCTGTCAGTCGTATGGAGTTGCCTCAGAATGCAGCCGTCGGCCCGCCCGAAGCGGCGGCGCAGCCGGCGAAGAGACCGTTCCAAGACCTGAACGGTTCTACCCTTGGAGCATTACCCGCCGAACAAGCTTCTGGGACTCGACCGCATCCAATGTCTTCTGCGCCTTTCGGAGTTCGCTCGTGTCAAGTTTTTCGAGTTTCTTCCAGAATATGGAAAGGTTGCCGACCGCAATTTGACACGCTTGCCCCGGATCTATGCGCTGAGGAAGCATGTCTATGGTAATATAGCCTTTGTACTTGACCGCCTTCAGATAGAAGAGGGCCTCCATCAGTTCCCACATATGAACCGCGCCCGGCACAAGCATGTCGTCCCACATCCGGTAGCAGTCGCTGAAGTAGATCTGAAACAGCTTGTTTGCGCGCGAAAGAAAGGCTATAGACTCGGCCGGATTCTCGCCGGCCATGAGCGCGTGAGAGAAATTCATCGCCACGCCGACGTTCTTCATAGCGATTTCCTGGCATAGTGAGAGGGCCTTGCCCACGGAGGCGACCGTCAAGTGTTTGCGCGGCTCGCGCGGTTTGTAGGCTATGGCAACATTTACATCGGGCGATGCGTACTTCGCGATGGTCTTGATCGAGGAAATGACCGTATTCCAGTGATTCGTATAATCGAGATGAAACGGATAGTCGAACCCGTCCGTATAGAGGCGAATGGTAATCTCGCTTGCGCCAAGTTGACGCGCCATGTCTGCGGCCTTGCGCCCTTCGTCTATCGCCAAGTTGCGGGTCTTTTGATGCTGATGTCCAAATGCGGACAAGGCGAATCGACGGTCATGAGCCAAGTTGGTCGCCACTCCTGAGCAAACAAGCCCGTGCTCCCGAAGTATCCGCTTAAGTTCTTTGACGGTAAGCTCTTGTGTTATATCAGTCTGCGCTATTTCGACCGCCTTGATGCCTTTCAACTTTGCCGTATTGGCCAGTTGTTCCTGCAGACGCGGCGTTTCACGGTAACCTTCTGCGCAGTAGCGGTCAGAAGCGTTCGCAAAAACTCCTAATGCCAGTGAGATCCTCAGGTTCATGTTTCTCTCCTATCCGCTCTCAAATCACGCGCCTCGTCTCTGGTCAGACGGCCCTCACGAAACAACTCAACGTCTTCTGGAATAAGGTCTTCCGGAAACATATTCTAGTTAAATGCACGACAAATGTCAATAGTATTACCTGGATAAGCGATTATTGTCGGTGCTTTCTAAGGGGCCGACCGGCCCGATTGCGCACTTCTCAGGAGCCCCATTGACCGTCACCGGGCAGTGGGGGACGACTCAGGCGACAGTGAAAGGGTCCTAACACCGGGATATCATTTGACAATGTAAGGAATATATCGTAAAATATGATATATAAGTTTTATATTTACAATATGCTAATCGAGCAAATTTTCATTAGGTATCAGTTGACTTTTTCGGGGCATTTGTGTTAATTTTTCTATTCGGGATGCTGGACCAGCGGTGCATTATCCAAGCAATACTATTGGGGCGCGGTGCTTAGAATTAGCACTTTGGCGGAACTAGGTCCCCGTTCGCGTTGTCTCAAAGTGGGGAAGGACAGCCCCCTGGGAGTCTGCGGCCCGAATAGTCTCGTGCGCATGAAGCGCGCGGCGATCTGTCCACGGGTTGGCGTCCGATGGCGTGCACGAAGGGTCCGGCTCCTCCAGAGGAGCAAGCGTTGCGACTGATCGAGGAACACTCGATAGCCGGCCAGGCGGTGTCGTCGCCTGAAATACTCGTGATTGGGGGCGGCAAGGGCGGGGTGGGCAAGACGTGCTTTGCCGTGAACGTTGCGGTCGAGATCGCGCGGAAAGGGTGGCAAGTTATTCTGGTGGACGCCGACCTGAGTTGCTCGAATATCGAGACGGTGCTGGGGACGCGCGCGGAACGGCATCTCGACGATTTTTTCCATCAGAGGGGGGCCAAAGATCTTCAGCCTCTGCTCTGCGAGACGCAATATGATAATCTATCGTTTCTTCCGGGAACGACGGGTCTTCTGGACGTCGCGAATCCAAGGTACCAGCAGAAGGCGGCCTTCATTCGGGAACTCCGCAGATTGGACGCGGATCTGATCATTGTTGATTTGGACGCCGGGGCGCACCTGAATACGCTGGACCTTTTCTTGATGACGGATACGAACGGCGTTCTCATGATTACCCCGGAGAAGACCAGCATTGACAATGCGTTCAAGTTTCTCCGGGCGGCGTTGTTTCGCCGGATCGAGCGGTTTTACCAGTCTCCTGAACTGGGCCTGTTATTGAAGGACAATGAGACGCTCAGCGAGTTTGTTGAGTGCGTGCGCGACTCGGACGTTTTTGACGAGGTGACGCGCCAGCGCGTGTGCCGGGAACTGGTCGCACTGGCCGGGGCCATCAAGCCGAAAATCCTTGTAAATAGGGCGCATAATGCGTACGAGGCGCAGATCGCCGCGAACATACTCGCCAAATTTGCGCGGCAGCACCTAATGATCGAGACACTCAATCTTGGCTTCCTGTATTTTGATAAATGTGTGTCGGATTCGGTAAACTCCGGAATACCGTTTATCGTCAGCCGACCGAGAGTGAGGGTCTCGGGATGCATCGCAGATATCGCAAACCGACTGGGATACGTATAGCTTTGACGCAGCAAGAAACCCATAAGGACGACCCGCCCGTCAAGAAGCCGCTCAAGCTGAATTTCGACGAACTTGACAAGGGGACTGGCGATACATTTGACGAACTCGAGAAGGCGTCGAAAGGCGGGTCGGTTTTCCGCCGGTTTAACGCGGCGTTTCAAGATGTGTTGCAGAGCAGCCGCGGGGGAGACCGTTCCGTGCATGAAGAGGACGATCCGCGCGTGAGCGCGGACGATTTGGCGATTCGCAGGGCCAAAAGCGTGTCCACCAAAAGAATGATCGTCCCGGAAGGCGTCATCATCAGTGGTTCAATGACGAGTGGCTCAGAGACGGAGATATCGGGTCGAGTGGATGGGGACGTCACGGTGGACGGCCGACTCCATTTAGGTCCGACGGCCTTGGTGTCCGGCAACGTTCGCGCCGCTTTCTGCAAAGTCGAGGGACTCGTGGAGGGCAACGTGCAGTGCTCGCAGGTCCTCGAGTTGGGCCAGACGGGGCGGCTGAACGCGGACGCGCTCGCCGGCAAGCGCGTCACGCTTGCCGGCAAGGTGTTTGGCAATGTGACCACATCCGGCGCGCTTTGCCTTCTGCCGACGGCGCGGGTGACGGGAAATATCCGCACGAAGCGCCTTGTTCTCCAGGAAGGCGCCATATTTAACGGCGAGTGCGCCATGAGGAGTCCGGCCGAGAAGAGGAGTGAGTTGTAGTGTTTTTCCTCTGGGACCCGACATTTATTCTGATCGTGCCGGCCTTCATTTTGGCGATTTGGGCGCAATCTAAGGTGCGGGCCGCGTATGCGAAGTACTCGCAGGTAGGCGTGCGATCCGGCTTGACGGGCGCGCAGGTTGCCGGTTACGTGTTGCAGGACGCTTCGGTCGGCGTCGTCTCGAACCCGGAGACGTATCCGGCCCCGGCATGCGGGATCGAATGCATTCGGGGCAAACTAAACGATCACTACGACCCGCGTTCGCGGACGTTGCGGCTCAGCGAGGCGGTGTATCATGGCCGGAGCATAGCGGCCTTGGGCATTGCAGCCCACGAGGCGGGGCACGCGATTCAGCACGCGCACCTGTACTCGCCGTTGACGCTGCGGAACCTCGTCTATCCGGTGTGCGGCATTGGCTCGAAGCTAGCCTTTCCGTTGTTTCTGATCGGCGTGCTTATCCCTTCGGCGTGGTCCGTGCTCCTGATTAGGGCGGCCATTCTGCTGTTTTTTTTCGCGGTGTTTTTCACGGTGTTGACCCTTCCGGTCGAGTTTAATGCCAGCAAACGCGCCGTCGCCGCCCTGGAACGCGGCGGGTATCTGACCGTTGACGAGCTCAAGGGTGCGCAGAAGGTATTGCGTGCGGCCGCATGGACCTACGTTGCCGCCGCGACTATGGCCCTCACGCAACTGCTACGGATGATCCTGATCGCCCGGGGCCGGGACTAGACGCCGCGCGGACGCGGCAGCGCAAGTGGGGCGTCAGGACGACCAATCGCTCGCGGGCCGCAAAGGGCTGCCGTGGTGCCGAACGTCACAAGAAACTGCGCATGAGACCTAAGCGCTTTTTCCAGGCCAAGTTTGTCCGGAGCCGTTGCATGCTCAAGTTGCTTCTCGCGTGTCCGTTGGCGGCGTTTGCCCTGTCCGCGGGCGGCGCGGATGACGAACTGTTGCGCGTCCGTGCAAAGGGTGTGGCCTTGAACGAAGGCCCGGGGGCGAGGGCGGCGGCATGTGAGCAGGCCAAGGTGGCCGCCGTCGTTCAGGTTCTCGATTCGTTGGTTTCGTCGGGCGATCTTCGGCCGGTGCAACCCATCATTGATCGCGCGCCGTTCTATGTCCGCTCCTTTCGCGAAGTCGGGCACGAGGTTTCTGGAGATGGCGGGATCCAAGTTGAGATCGACGCCTATGTCTGCTACCGAACTGTGCGCGCAGACGCCGCAAGACTTCTGCTGGGAGCGCTGCAATTAACTGGCCCGCCGTGCGTCGTGGCGTTGGTTGGCGAGGTGGTGCAAGGCGCCGGCCTGGTCTCCATGGAAAAGGCCGGGCCAGGCGAAACGCTTCTCGTTGCATTTCTCCGGGATGCGGGTATGGACGTGGTTCCGCCGGAGGCCGTTCGGACACTTTACGCCGAAGCAGAACTCGAGGCACTGGCGATAGGCGGCGACCTCGCCCTTTGCGGCCGGTTTGCCCGCGCCAACCTTGCCGACGCGGCGGTTTTGGGGGTGATCGAGAAAGGTCCTCGGGCGCGCGTGCCGGGAGGTGTTTTTTTCGCGAACGAAGCGAATGTTCGTATCCGCGTAATCCGCAGCAGCGACGACAAGCTTATCGACGAGTACCGTGAACGAGTAGAGGTGCAGAGCGCCGATGTAGGCGCGGGCATTGCCCTGGCGGCTCAGGACGCCTGCGAGAAACTTCGACAGCGAATAATCGACGCCATTGTGCTTGCCGTGGCCGGGGCGGAGCCCTCGAATGACGTAGTGGTGACGATCGAGCGCCCGGGCGGCCGGGCGCGGTTCAGCGAGATAGCCGCACGGATACGAGCGAATGACGCGGTCGAGGAGGTCGAGGAGTTGGTATGTGGTGCGGCCCTGGGCCGGTTCCGGGTGGCATACGCGGGGTCCATGCGCGAGTTCAAGGAATGGGTCGTTTCGGGCCAGTATTCAGATTTCACGCTGGACGCGCACAGCGTTGTCGCCCGCAACATGATTGTGACCGTGGTCGACGGCGACACAGGCAAGCCGCAGGCGCAATAATGCGAGCCCGCGGTCGGCCGATCGTGTGGTTTAGGTGTTCTGGGGCGTGCGCGGCGCTTTGGTGACTTTGTTCGCCTTTATGTAACGCGCACAGACGCGGACACGTTTTACCGTGCCGTTCTCATCGATGATGCGGATTTTCTGTAGGTTGGGCTTCCAGCGACGTTTGGAAATGCCGGTGATGTTTGTGCCGATGCCGCCTTCTCGTTTCGGCTTGCCGCGGCGCACCACTCGTTTCCCGACCCTGGGACGTTTTCCGCTATAATAACACACTTTGGCCATGGTCGATTACTCCTGATCGTTCGTCGGCTTACGGGCGGCGCTATCATTCAGTGTGACGAGTGAGGAAGTGTACCAAATGAAGAATCCGGAATCAAGGCCGCCTCCGCGCAACGAGTCATTCAACGGTGCGCCGGGCGCACCAAGAATTGCCCCAGTGTTGTCGCGGGCTTTCTTGGGGTTTTGTGTCTTCTGTTTGGTCGGTCTTGGCTGTGCGCGGCGCGACGAGGGTTTGGCACGCGACGCCTTGCCCGCTCTCAGGATTTCGGTTGACGAAGTGGTGGAAGGCCTGGCAACCAACTACGGGGCAATCAAGAGCTTTCATTTCTCAGGGACGTTCGTTTTCTTCT
>DUZM01000006.1 GCA_013349485.1 Candidatus Hydrogenedentota bacterium
GGAATGGACCGTCCGAGGCGCAAACGCCATTCTGGCACTCCGTTGCACGAAACCCTCTAATCGAGAAGAAGACTTCTGGGAACAACGCACAGCATGAAAACCCCAGAATCTGACGCAGGCCCAAACCAAGAAAAGGAGTTGTCGCATAGCCCCAATCTCCTGTAGAATACGGCATGTTTCTGCACGCCTCGAACTGCCTGAATCCGACGACGGCCCCCATTGGCTACCTCAATCTTGCAGCAGGGCGCGGAATCAAAATGCCGCATTGACGCGACGCCGTGTACGGTATTCACCTGCGGCAGGTTAGCGCCCAGAGGCCGCTCGAGTAAACCGTTTCGGTCGGGCGAGAGGGGCCTAATCCGCCAAAGGAAGCGAAAGGGGGAATGCAGCCGTGAGTGGGAAAAGGATCGTTGTACTGGCCACATTAGACACAAAAGGGCGGGAGGCGCAGTATCTCCGCGAGCAAATCGCCGATTTCGGCGATGAGGCCGTCCTGGTAGATACGGGCGTTGTCGGCACGCCCCAGGCCGACGCAGACGTTACCCGCGAGCAGGTTGCTGAAGCCGGCGGGACGCCGTTATCGGAGCTTCTTGCCGGGCCGTCGCGCGAGCGGGCGGCCCCCGTCATGGCGGAAGGCGCCACACGCCTCGTCGTCGCGATGGTTTCAGAGGGCCGTGCCCACGGCGTGTTGGGACTGGGCGGCACCCAAGGCACTACGTTGTGCACGCGCGTTATGCGGGCGTTGCCGTACGGTGTTCCGAAGGTGATGGTGTCGACCATGGCCAGCGGAAACGTCGCGCCGTGGGTCGACATCAAGGACATCACGATGATGTTCTCGGTGGCGGACATTCTGGGGTTGAATCCGCTTACTCGGAAGGTCCTCGTCAACGCGGCCGGGGCCGTGTGCGGCATGGCGGCTTCGAAGGTCCGACTCGAGCGCGGTGACAAACCGCTTGTGGCGATCACGACCGTGGGCATTACCACCCAAGGCGCCATGAAGGCTGCCGAGGTGCTCCAGGCGGCCGGGTTCGAGACCATCGTGTTCCATGCTATCGGTCCGGGCGGACGCGCCATGGAACAGATGATGCAGGAGGGCATCATCGGCGCCATTCTGGATTATGCAACCATCGAAGTGTCGAACCACATGTTTGACGCGCTGCTCAACGGCGGCGAAGAACGGCTCACGTGGGCCGGCAAACTCGGCCTACCGCAAGTACTTTGTCCCGGCGCGATCGAAGTATTGGTGTTTAATGAACCGGAGACGGTCCCTGAGCCGTTCAGCAAACGGACGCTGATCCGACACAGTCCCCAGATCACCGACGTGCGGCTCGATGCCGAGGAAATGGCGGCCGTAGGCCGCGAAGTCGCCAACCGGCTCGAACACACCAAGGATCGCGGCGTCTTCATGATCCCAACGGCTGGATACGACAGCTACGCGGTAGAAGGGGAGGGATTCTACGATCCCGAAGCGGACGCGGCGTTCGTGCGCGCGCTCAAGGAGAATCTTCCTGACAATATCGCCGTAATCGAACGCGATACGCACATCGACGATCCCGCGTTTGCCACAGAGGCCGCGGAACAGCTCATCGCCCTTATCCGTGACAGGGATCGGCAATGAGCCCCCAACGTTAGGAAGGAGAAACGACGATGGCTAAACGATACACGCGCAGCGAGTTTCTGGAACGGTTGCGCGCCGAGATACGCCGGGGCAAGCCGCTGGTGATGACGGGCGCGGGCAACGGCATCTGCGCCAAGTTCATCGAGCGGGGGGGGGTCGACATCATCGGGGTATACAACACCGGCTACTTCCGCATGCAGGGGTACGGCTCGTTGGCCGGCATGTTGCCGATGGCCGACGCCAACGAAATGGTCTATCAGGTCGGCAGGCGCGAAGTGTTGCCGCAGGTTAAGGAAGTGCCCGTAATCGCCGGGCTTAACGGCGTCGACGTGCTCCGCGATATGCGGTTGTTTCTCGAGGATTGCCGGCGGGTTGGGTTCTCAGGCGTACACAATTTCCCAACGGTGGCATGGTTCGACGGGGAGTTCCGCAAGACCCTCGAGCGAACCGGGTTGGGTTATCAGATGGAACTGGACATGCTCAATATCGCCCGAGACCTCGATCTGCTCACCATCGGTTATGCCTTCAATGAAGAAGACGCGGCGCGGCTCATGACGGAAGCCCCACCCGACATCTTCATCTTTCACGCCGGCATCACTAAAGGCGGGACTACGGGTTACGGAGAGGGGCGTTCCCTCGAGGAGATGGCGAAACGCACCCAGGACCACGCGGCCCTCGTCAAGGAATACAAGCCCGATGTCATCATCCTCGCGCACGGCGCAAGTCTGGTCAATCCCGAGGACGGACAATACGTCATCGATCACACGGAGGTCCACGGCGTCCAACTCGGCTCGAGCATCGAGCGCATGGCCGTCGAAGGACCTCTCGAGGAACGCGCCGCTGCATTCAAAGACATCCGGTTCCCGGAAGGCGCCGAGCGGACATGAGCCGGAATGGATTTCGAGTGCTCTTCTTCGGCAATTCGCAGAGCGCGTTCAGCAATCGCCATTTCCAAGCGCTCATCCACGCCGACTGCCGCGTCGTAGGCGTCGTGGACGCGCCGCCCCCGAGGCGCACGTCCACCAATCCCGCTCAAGCGTCCGATTCGGCGTTCACGCAGATCGCACGGCAACATGAAATCCCGGTGCTTGCACCTGCCGAGCCGAACGCGCCGGCGTGCGTGGGTTGGGCCGCCGACTTGTGCCCGCACCTCCTCGTGGCCGTGGGCTACCCGTACCGGCTGAGGGGCGAGATGCTCACCGTGCCCCTAATTCTGCCCGTGAATTTCCATGCCTCGCTACTGCCGGCCTACCGGGGCATGCACCCGGTGTTTTGGGCATTGCGCAACGGCGAGAAATACGCCGGGCTCACGGTGCACGTGATGGACGAGGCATTGGACACCGGGGCCATCGTCTACCAGGTGCGCGTGCGCACTCGGCCCGACGATACCGTCCGTTCGCTGTACGACAGAATCATCGACAAAAGCGTCGACCTGATACCTCGGTTGATTGCCGACGCGGGAGGCGGCACGATATCTGCCCGACCGCAAGGCGTCGAGGGCGCTTCTTATTATGGCGGCACGCGTAACGAGGATTTCCGGCTGGACTGGGCGGCAGAGGCCGATCAATTGCGGCGATGGATCGTCATTACACCGGGCAAGTGCTTCTGCGACGTCGCCGGCACGAGGGTGTACTTGTCGGACGCCGAGATGTTACCCATCGACAAGCCGGCGCCGTTCGGCACCGTGCTCGCCTCGGACGGGCGTGCGTGCGTCGTTGCGGCGTCTCACGGCGCCTTGCGTCTCCGGAAAGGCCGGATTGACAAGGGAGGCGAACAGGACATGGCTTTGATCCTCGAGGAACTCGATATACGAATAGGCGATACGCTAAACGCAGCCCCGAATCAACGAAAAGACGCGCAGAGGTAGCGTCGGAGGGTATCCATTGCCGCTGACTTCATTCAAGCAGATGCTGGACGCTGCTGAACGCGGCGGCTACGCCGTGGGGTATTTTGAAAGTTGGGATCTCGCCTCGACCTTGGCCGTCGCCGACGCCGCCGAGGCGGCCCGCTCACCCGTTATTCTTGGTTTTAGCGGCATGTACCTGTCGCATCCGGAACGCGCCGCACGCGACCGCCTCAGCCACTATGCCGCGTTCGGACTCGACGTGTGCAGAAGTCTCAGCGTGCCGGCATGCCTCCTGTTTAACGAATGCTCGAATCTGGCGTGGGTGCTCGAGGCGATAGACCTTGGGTTCCAAGTCGTCATGTTTACGGACGAGGCCCTGTCGTTCGACGAGCAGGCGGCCACGGTCAGGCAAGTCGCCGACGCGGCCCATGCCCGGGCCGCGGCCGTCGAGGGAGAGATCACGCCCCTGACGGGCGCCGGCGGCGGTCATGTCGGGACTGCGGCCCGCCACCCGGCCACCGACGTCGTTCAGGCCCTCGAGTTCCTCGAACGCACCCAGGTCGACGCGCTGGCCGTGGACATCGGCCAGGTCCATACACACGGCCGCACCGAGGCGCGGCTGGATCTCGAACGCTTGGCCAACCTGCACGCCTCTCTGCGCGTGCCCTTGGTGCTGCACGGCGCCACCTCGGTTGCACCCGCCGACCTGGCCGAGGCCCCGCGCCGCGGCATCCGGAAAATCAACGTCGGCAGCGCCTTAAAACAAGTTTACTTCGACGCACTGCGCCAGGCCTGCGCCCGGGCGCCCCGCGACTACAACCCGTATGAGGTCATCGGCTCCGGGCTGGCGACGGATGTCCTGACCGTCGCTCGTGTTACACTGCAACGCAAGGTGGAAGGCCTAATCGAGCTTTTCGGCAGTGCGGGGAAGGCCTCGTAGAACGAGACAAGGAGGGAAAGCCTCGAACCGGGGATTGCCGATCGCCGTCTTGGGGTCCAACGTCGCGGGCCGCTCCATGGGCCGCGCACAGCGGGGCAGTTCCGATGACGCGGTCACCTTGCCGGGTTTCCTGCGGCGACGCGGTCAATGGCGTCTCGAATCGCAATAATGAGCCGGTGTTTGGCGGGCGTATAGGCCTCCGGTACGGCGGGCGGATTGGCGCAGGCGTGGTCAAGGTCGTCGACGTCGAGGATGGCGCGGCCCCAGCCCCGGCGTTGCACGGCGTCGGCAATATCGAGTTGGTGGTCAGTGAGGTGTTCGTTGTGTCTCTTGAGTCGCGGCACAACGAGGAGCGGCCGTCGAACGGACAGTGCATCGAGTATCGAGCCGATGCCGGCATGGCACACAACGACGCGTGCTTCGCGCTGCATGGCGAGGCACTCGTCGTGCGGCTTGAAGTCGAAATGGCCGCAGTGTTTGGGCAGCGTTGTGCAGAGCCCCGTCTGGATCAAAATCTCCTCACCCGTCGCGTCGGCAATCGCGTCCATCTTGTGGATGAGCCGCGGGAAATCCAGGAACAGCGTCCCTACCGTGACGTAAATCATTGGCGGCCTCGCGGAAGCGCCATTTTGGCAAGGAGGCGCGTGGCCTTTATGCGGTGCTTGAGCCCTGTCCAGGTGAAGCTCTGGCAACCCTGACGCAGGACGTATTTCGGCCGGAAGTAGAACCTGCGAAGCGCCTGTCGATACATGCGGCCGACACCCTCCGGCGTGAGGTCGCCCATCGTAAACGCCAAGTTGCCATAGGACGCCAGATCTTCCCATGAATCGAAGAGGAATTCGCCGCCTTCCTCAATCTGACGGTACATCTCTGTGCCAGGGTAGGGCGTGGCGATGGTGAACTGAGCGTAATCCGGGTCGAGTTCGAGACAGAACGCGACGGTTGCCTTCATGTCGGTTTCAGTTTCGCCGACGTTGCCCAACATGAAATAGAGTCCGACTTCGAGTCCGGCCTCCCGGGCCATGCGCACGGCGTCGCGCACCTGGTCGAGCGAGATCTTTTTGTTCAGATCGTCGATTACGCGCTGGACGCCCGATTCGGCGCCGAAGTAGACGCGGTAGCAGCCGGCGCGTTTGAGCGCGTGCATCAGCTTGGGCGCCACGTTGTTGACGCGAATGCCGTTTGTCGTGGACCACGGGATGCGATCGAGGCCGCGCGCGACGAGCAGGTCGCAGACCGCTATAGCGCGCTCGGCCTTGATCGTAAACACGTCATCGATGACGGCGATCTCCTTCGCGCCGTACCGCTCGATGAGGAACTGCCATTCGTCCACGACGCTTTCCGGGCTCCGCAGCCGCACTTTCTGGCCGTATATGCCTTTGTAGCAGAACGTGCAGGCATACGGGCACCCCCGGGTGGTCATGATGGGCAAACAAAAGTCGTTGCGCCGCGCCAAACTTGAGTACTTTGTAAGGGGAAAGATGGACCAGTCCGGCCAGGGCAGCGAATCGACGTCGTGGCACAGCGCGCGGTCCGGATTGTGGCAAATTGCGCTGCCTCGGCGCCAGGAGACGCCGGCAATATCCTCGATGTTCGCGGTGGTTTCGTTAGGCGCGGCCAGCAGCCCCTCGGCGAGTTCCGCGACGGTGTCCTCGCCTTCGCCTCGGACGACGTAGTCGAAGCCGTCCTCGACGAGCAGTTCCTCGGGCAGGACGGTCGCATGGGGCCCGCCCGCCACGAAGACGGGCGGGGTCTCGATGCGGTGGCGCAGGTCCCGCACGGTATCGAGCGCGCTCGGGACGAGCGGGGTTGTCACGGTGAAGCAGACTATATCGGGCGATTGTTGCATGAGAATGTTTGCGACGGCTTTGGGGGTTAGCTTTTCGACATTGGCATCGATTAGGCGCACGGCGCAGCCCACTTGTTCGAGCGCAGACGCGACGTATCCGAGCCCCATCGGCGGCTGGTCACTCGAGAAACCGTGGGATTGGGCGGGTTGCACGAGCGTAACGTTCATACGGCTCTCGGCACTTCGGTCCCCCTTGAAGGGCCTGTTCTCGTCAATGAGGCTTCCTCGAAACAACGCGCGGGGGCCGTAGGCATGGATGAGTTCGGGCCATTGCACGTAAAACCCATCCGCCAACCAATACATGAGGCGCCCCGTAAGCGAAGGCTGGGTGACTTGTGCGCCGCATTCGACGTAAATCATCGGAACGCGAAAGAGTTTTGCAACGAGGCCAACGGGAATAGCGATCTCGGCGCCGGTCGACACGACGAGGTCGGGGCGTTCCTTGCGGAAAATGCGAAAGAGGCGGCCCAGGTTCCTTACAAACTCGATCGGATTGCGGGCCATGTTGGGCACGAGATACGCATTTAGCAGGGGACGCGTCGTGTGGGCGTCGTAGCAGAAATAGAATGTGTCATGTCCCGCGAACGCTTCGGCAAGCTGGTGCATCTCGGTGAGGTGCCCGCCGTGCGAACATGCCAGGCAGATCTTGGCGCGGGGCGGGCCTGACGCGGCCGGGTGCTCGTCTGCGTATTCGTAGCTGGGCGCCAATGCTTGATCCCCGTTGGGTGTCCAGTTCGCGGGCATTATACAGAATCATACGGGAGGCGACTACGCAATGAATAAGTAGTGGTCGAGTTCCTTGTGACCTCTCGGGTTGAGCCAGGCGCGTATCTCGTCACGCGCCCCTCGAGCGCCCACGGCTATCACGACATACGACTCCCCCGGCGGCGGAAGGTCTTGAGGCGCGATGACGGGGATTCCGTGGATGGTGCTGCCAACTTTCCGGGGGTTTATGTCTACGACGGCGGCAGGGCTTGGGTCCGTCCATTCGCGCAGCCATCTTTTCCCGACTTCGCCTGCGCCCCACTGATGGAAGCTGGGTCGGCCTTTCAGGTAGCTGCGAAACAGATAGTGCCTTTTCAATGCTCGAAAAGACGCGTCGCTGTAGCGCGGGTCCGTCATCGAGAGCCGTTGGGGCCTTTCGCGCCATTTCAGGAGCATCTCAGGGACCTTGGCGAAGCGGGCGCCCGCGCAGAAGATCCGCATACATAAATCATAGTCCTCCGGCCAGCCGTGGTCTTGGTAGCCGCCGATGGTGTCGAACGCTTCCCGGCGCATCATAAATGTGGGGTGCGGCAGCGGGCATTCGATAAACAACTCGCGCACGATGTCCTCGTGGCTCAGGAGGCCGTTGATCCACTTTTCGTAGCGGCGGCGTCCCTGCCCGATGGGCGCGCCGTACATCTCGATCAAGGTTCCGCTCAGCGCCACATGCGGCTCGCGATTCATGAGGGCGGTCTGTTTGGCCAGGCGGGTCGGCGCAGCGAGGTCATCGGCGTCCATGCGGGCGATGTAGTCGCCGCGCGCGTCGCCACAAGCGCGCTGTAGCGCCTTAACGATGCCGACATGTTCCGAGCGAACGACGCGTACGCGCGGCTCGGACGCCGCAATGGCCTCGGCAATCCGTACGGAATTGTCGCTCGATCCGTCATCGAGCACGATGAGTTCCCAGTCTTTCCACGTCTGCGCCCGGATCGAGTCGATGGCTTCGGCCAACGTCGGCGCGGCATTGAAGCAAGGAAGCACAACGGACACCATCCTAGACGAAGCCTTCTTCCGGGCTGTCGTACTGGTCAAGATAGGGGAAAACGTGTTCGCTGATAAACGAGCGAACGGCTTGGATGTTCTCGGTTGCCGTGGCCAGATCCTCGGGGCCGATGCGCTGGTGGGCGAAAATCCCCTTTACCTCGGTGAGTACTTCGTTGCGGCTGAACTTGAACGACTCGATGGCTACGTTGAGGAGGCCGGTATGTTCCGGCGTCTCGGGCAGGACAAAGCGCAAGCCGCCTACGGCGATCGGGCGGCCAAAATGCGGGGCGATCTTGCCCGTTTGCTGGCAGGCGCGATCAAGAAGAAATTCACGCGCGTCGTCAAAATGCGTTAAGGCGAACGTCGAGCGGACGGTCGCGGTCTGGGCCGTGAAGAACGAAATGCGCAGTGCCGCCATGGCCTTCTCCGCGACGGCACACGTTTTCTCCAGAAAATCCGATAGCGGGATGTCAGTCCATTCCTCGATAATGACCAGCCGATCCGGCAAGAATAGCGCGATAGACTGCGTTTTGGCGCCGCGCCGGGAATAGAACCTCGATTGACCTGGAACGGAGAAATCGGTACTGTCATAGCCGACGGCCCGCAATTGCGATAGCTCGAAGTACAACTTCTGGAGCACCGGAATTTCATGACGGGCGGGTGCATGAATCAGTTCTGTTGAGAAGTGGATGGGCCTATCTTCCGCTTGCATAGGGTCTTCCCGAAAAATTCGCCAACCGGTGTGGAGTATACGGCCTCGGTGTCGGCTTTGCAAAGTGTCATGCAGCGCCGTGCCTGGGGTCTAGGAAGCGAGGTTACGTGGCAGGTAAAGATGCTCGCGGCTTGACATTGCTTGAACTCTTGATCGTGATTGCCATCATCGGCATTCTCGTGGCACTATTGTTCCCGGCGTTTTCGCGGGTGCGGGAAGGCGCGCGCCGGGCGTCGTGCATCGGCAACCTCCGGCAAATCGGCATCGCATTCGACTGCTATCTCCTCGAGCATAAAGACACGTATCCCGGCGCCGAAGACCCCATAAGCCTCGACCCCTATTACTGGCTCTGGATGGGCCGAGGGTGGCGCGAACTCCTGTGCGAGTACATTCCCGGCGACAAGGAGAACCCGGGCGTGTTTTTCTGCCCGTCGGACGTGCGCCAGAGAAGCGTCGACGTCTATGAGCGGACGTCTTACGGCTACTCGATGGCCTTTTATCACTCTCCTGAGCAGATCGATTCGACCTCTTCCCCTGCCGACACCTATGCGGGCCCGATGCCCACCAAACCGCAACGCACCGCCTGCGTACGGTGGCCGTCCAAGAAGATCGTCGTCGGCGAGTGGTACTCGAATCACTTGGCCTATGCCGAGGACCCGGGCTGGTTCGGCTGGGGCGGCAAACGCAATTTTCTTTTTGCAGACGGCCATGTCGAGTATCTCGACGCAAAGCGCATTTTACCGGCCAACGACGGCTTCCCCGATCCAAACCTCACCGTCGGCGGCATCACGGGAAAGGACATCCCATGACGCTCCGAAAGCTGGGTTGACTAACCACCATGGCAAGCGGTACAAGCATCATGCGGAATGTCACGTTCCACGGTTCAGCCCCCGATCCGGCTTCTATTCGGCGAGAAGTGGCGCTTGACCCTTGTTATGCGACAAGATATGGCGTGGAAGAGCCAGAATCGGAGGCGAAAGGCCTATGACTGAGACGAAGCTTCCCGTTGACCGCCTGCTCCATGTGGCCGATCTTCATTTCTGGCGCGTGGTGTTCGACCCGTTGCGTCTGGCGAATAAACGTTTCCTAGGCAATCTCAATGTGGCGCTTCGGCGTCGGCATGAGTTCCGGATGGAACGCGCCAAGCCGTTCGCCGATGCATTGGCCGCAACTGAGGTCCGGCATGTCGTGCTGACCGGGGACTTCACCTCGACATCGGCCGAGGAAGAGTTCGAGTTGGCGTCCGAGTTCGTGCGGGGACTTCAGCGGCGGGGTTTGACGCTCTCGATACTGGCGGGCAACCACGACGTCTACACGTTCGAGGCGCGCCGGAAGCGGCGGTTCGAGCGGTGCTTCGCGGGGCTCGTGCCGGATACCGGTTTCCCCGCACGGAAGGCGCTGCCCGGCGGCACCGGGCTCATTCTGATGCCGACGGTCTGCCCGAATTTCCTCACCGCACGAGGCCGCGCCAGCCAGGTGGACATTGAAGCCGCACACCGACTCTTGGCAGACTGCACGTCTCCCGTCATCGTGGCGGCTCACTATCCCGTGCTTCATCGAACGTACGGGTACGCGAGCCGGGTGTCGCGGCGCCTCCGCAACGCCGAAGCGCTTCGCCGCATGCTCGGCGCCTCAGGCAAACGAATCCTGTACGTATGCGGTCACGTGCACCGCTTCAGTTACGTGCAGGACCCGGAGTACGCCAACGTAGCCCATCTGTCAACGGGCGCTTTCTTCCGCGACGATCCGGAACACGGCCGCCAAGGCGAGTTCAGCGAAATCCACGTGTGCGATGACGGGTTCCGGGTATTCCGACACACGCACGAAGGCGAATGGCGCCGCCAGGCATGTTAAGAACAGCGTCAGACTTTTCGCGCCAGCGCTTCCCGCAAAGCAGGAACTTCTTGCGCCCCTGCGGGAACCGTGAGACTTGAACCTTCAAAGTCACTGCCGATCGGCTCGTAACGTCCGCCCAGGCACCTCGCCAAGAAAGCCTCAGTGATCGCCCAGAAAGACAGATTGTTCTCGGGCCGGGCAAACCCGTGGCCCTCGTCAGGGTAGAGCGCGTAGGTAACAGGGATGTCCTTGGCCTGCATAGCTTCTACAATCTGGTCGGATTCGGCTTGCTTCACACGCGGGTCATTGGCGCCTTGTCCGATAAGGAGTGGGCGGCAGATACGGTTAACATGGGTCAGAGGCGAATGCTTCTTCAGGAGGGCGCGTCCCTCTTCGGTGCGTGGGTCGCCCACTCGAGTGGCCAACAGCTCGAACATCGGTTTCCAGTAAGGAGGGAGTGACTCGAGGAAAGTGATAAGGTTCGACGGGCCCACCAGGTCGACGCCGCACGCGAAAACTTCCGGCGAGAAGGTCAACCCGCCAAGCGTCGAGTAGCCTCCGAAACTGCCGCCCATCACGGCCACGCGTGCCGGATCGGCGATTCCTTTGTCTATCGCCCAATGCACGGCGTCGAGTTGGTCTTCCATGATCTTCCCGCCCCACTCGAGGTCTCCGGCATTTACGAAGGCCTTGCCGAACCCGGTAGACGAGCGGAAATTCACACTCAGCACAGCGTAGCCGCGGTTGGCAAGCCACTGGTGCCACGGGTGATAGCCCCAGAAGTCGCGCCACCACGGGCCGCCGTGCGGCGTGAGCACCATCGGCAAAGGAGCGTCCGGAATGCCGTCGTCGTTGCTGTCCGAGCCAGGCGGCAGCGTGTAGTAGGCCACCAGATTCAGGCCGTCGCGCGCCTGGATAACCGTTGAACGCATTTTGGCGAGCGGCTGGCCCTCGAGGTCTTGCCGGTTCGTGAATAGGAACTGCGCGGCGCGCCTTTCGCGGTCGTACAGGTAGAACCGAGCCGGGCCGTCATCCATCACGTAAGCCACAATCCAAAACGTGTCGCCTAACGTGCGGCTGACTATCTCGACTTCGCCAGCGGCCACCGTGTGCAGGTAAGTGAGGTCAGTTTCAATCGGTTCATCGAGGATCTGCCAGCGCTTACGTTCGTAGATAAACGAGACGGCCTGAACGTGCTTCTCCGTGGGGTGCCGCAGTACGTCGGCCGCGTCAGCCTGGGAGTCTTGAGCGAGGACGGTGCTCTTATCAGAGGGAAGGTGACGCGCTACAAGGGCGGCCGTATCTCGACCGCGGCTGTCTTTCATGAATAGCGTATCTCCAGATTTGTCAAACCCCACTGAACATGTGGTTAGAACGTCTTCCGCGCCGATGCTCTCCCATGGCTCCCAATCATTCCCAACACGCTTGCATAGTTCTTGGCCGCCGTCGGCCGTCACGCGATCTGCTACACGTAGGCGATATTCATCATCGGTGAGGTAGGACGTGAACCCGTCGTTCTGCTCGATGAGCGTCATCTGCCCCGTGACGATATCCACCCGATAGACATCGTGAAACTGCGGGTCGCGATCATTCAGAGAAATAAGGATCTCCTGCGGGAACTTGGGACTAATCTCTTGCAAGCGGGCCTGGACACCCTCGAACGGAGTCAGGTTCTTGACCGCATCGGTCTTTAGATCCACAATGTATAGCCGCCAGTTCTCGTCGCCGTTCTCGTCCTGCAAATACAGGATATGAGTATTCGTGTGTGCCCAGCAGTAGAGACGGATGCCGCGGCGCCTGTCATCCGTTGCGGGCCGTGCCGCCTCCAGGTTGTCACGTGGCGCGACCCAGACGTTGAGCACGCCATCGCGCGGGGCAAGATACGCGATCCGGCTCCCGTCGGGGCTGAGCTGAACCGACGCTCTGTCGGGATTGCCAAAGAAGGTCTTCCGAGGGATCAAAGGGATGCCATTGTCATTCATATCGAATCCTTATCCTCGCTGACGTAACGCCTTGATGGTTGAGAAGCTAAGAGCCACGTTAACGCACTTGGCATGTAGCGCGCAAGACGCGCGGAATGCGCTTGTTCGGGCGTGCTTTTTAGCCGATATAGGAAGCATCGCAGTCGAGTGTCTACCATGACCATTCCTTACTTAGCGCTGTGCTCCACCCAGGACATATATCCTGGATGTCAAGCGTCCACTCGCTCACTCGCTCACGGTGCCTCCTTCCCATTTTGTGCGGTGACTAACGTAGAACCGGCCTGCCCGCGACGTCGAACCGGCCGCCCTGTGCAGAGACTACGCCCTCCGTCCAAGCGGGCAAAAGCCGCAACACGACGGGACGTCGCGCGTCAGGCTGAGCGACTTGTTGACCCGTTGTCTGCACCCGACGGGACGTAGACAGTCGAAGGCGCTGCAACAAGGCGGTCTGCGTACTTCTTCTGGAGTTTTTCGTAGTGGGCGATCAGCGCCTTCGTGTCGTGCCCGAAACGTTTCGAGATTTCTCGCCTCGTCCTGCGGATGTCCTCGATTGCGGGGTCGTTGTTCATGATTCAACCTCCTCCGGGTAGATCAACTCGAGCGGAGTTGTCAGAACCGGAACGTGAAGTCCCTGAAGGACGTTGATGTGGCGGATGTGTTCTTGTTTGTTGGCGTTGGCCAGATGGGCACAGTTCCACGTGAGCAAAAACTGGCAGTGATGGTAGGAAGCCGGAGCCAGATGAAGCGCGTCCCCGCGAGGGTCACTGGGCATGACGTGGTGTTCGATGTATGTGTCCACGATGGCGCCAATGGCGTCATGGACTGGCAACAACGGCAAGTCTTGCACCAATGCCAGACATTCCGCCTTCTTGGCGTGCGCGCCCGCTTCCAACTCCTCGATGACGGCAACGCTGGTAACGAGAGCGTAGTCGCTGCGGTGACCATCCCACCACTCGCGTGTCCACGCCCGGCGAGCCACCATCTCGGGCTCGGGGCGCAACTCGTGGTAGAAGCTGGGAACAGAAGTCTCGATGTAAACCCTTGGCTTCACGGTTGTGATCCTATGCCACCCCAGAATAGCAGGTAACGCCAGACGCTGGCAACGCTTTCGTTTCCCCGTAATCGCCGGGTAAGCATGAGCGAAAAGCGGGGACTGACGCAAGCGAGCGAGCGTTAGGGAGCGAGACGGGGCTGTCCCTGCTTCTTCGCGATCACCGCGTTGGTGGCTGAGGGCATTCAGCAAACATCTGCCTCGACCACTCAGAGGACGTTTGATGTCGGTTTACCCGGCGATTACGGTTTCCTGCGCACCAAGAACTCGCGCATTAGCAATCGTTATGCCACGGGATGCGCTTCTTCGGATGTGCCGTTTCGTCAGTGGAGAAAGCATCGCAATCCGGTGTGTACCATGACCATTCCATACTCGTCGGCTGCCTGGGTAACCTCGTCATCGCGAAGCGACGATCCTGCTTGGGCAACGTACTTCACGTTGCTCCGGCTGGCCCTGTCGAGATTGTCTCTGAAAGGGATGTAGGCGTCTGACGACAGGCAGACGCCGTCGAAGTTTCTAATCCACTGGGTTCTCTGCGATTGCGTGATGAAGTCGGGCTCTTCATCGAGGCCGCGAAGCATGGCCTGGCGCTCCGGCTCAGACAATTGCTCATAGAGCAGATACTTATCGACAATGTTGGCTTTCTCGGCCCTCTTCATTCCCTCACGAAAACGCAGGGCAAGAGTCTTCGGATGTTGCTGGAGAAACCACTTGTCGGCTTTGTCGCAGGCGAGCCGTGTACAGTGTACCCGAGACTGTTGTCCAGCGCCCATGCCGATGATTTGCCCGTCATAGGCCACGCAAACCGAGTTGGACTGGGTGTATTTAAGGGCAACAGTGGCCACGATTAGTGTCTGCAGAACGTCATCCGGCACAGTCTTGCTCGCGGTGACGACGTTCTCGAAATGCTGCGGGCAAACGCGAACATCGTTGCGCCGCTGCCGCAGGCAGAAGCCGAAAAGCTCGCGACTCTCCTCGCTCGGTGGATCGTAATCGGCGTCGATCTCGAAAATGACGTAACTTCCCTTCTTCTTCGCCCTCAGGATGTCCAGGGCATCCGGCTCGTAGCCAGGCGCAACAATCAGATCGGAGACCTCCCGTTTGAGGACCCTCGCCAGCGACACGTCGACCATATCACTCACGCCGACCACATCGCCAAAGGAACTCATCCTATCGCCGCCTCTCGCCCTGAGATATGCCTGTGCCACCGGGGAGAGGTCCTCTTGCGGCAGGAACTGAGATGCAGCGAATCCCTCAGATAGTGGCTGCGCGATTGCTGCACCGGCAGGGCTGGTGTGTTTGAACGAGGCAGCGCCGGGCTTGCCCGTAGCGTCTTTGAGTTCACGAGCAAGCTGCCAAGCGCCAAGTGCGTCGAGGATGTTGATGTAACTTGGTTTGCCGTTCAGTATTTTTAGAGGCGATGGATCCGGCAAAGTCAGGCTTGCTGGCGTCTGATGCGGATTGCAGCCGTATCGAAGTTCCAGAGTTGTCGTCGGTATGCGTTTGTCGAGCATGTTCGGCCTCCTTTCACAGGATTGGCCGACCTGCCCAGGCGCGCGACAAGTCGAGATTCTGCTCCCCGGCGGTCCATTCCGCCTCGCCGCGTCAGTCGCGTTGACTACACATATACCGATTGCTCTGTGCCGTTGTCAACCTGCTCTTTGATTTCTGACATGGCCCGGATTCTTATTCTAAGTGCAACGGGATTGTGGCGAGTCCCTTTCCTCGGAACGGAGGCTATCCTCTGCTGTGTGCACAACGGCGAGGACGCCGATTTGATCTAGTGTGATGCGACAGGCGATCCCGTATGGACCTTCGATTGCTTCTCGGATCTGCTCCATCTCGTACTCAGGCACACGACGGCCGGAGAGCGGGAACGCGGCAGTCTGCTCGAAGCGGCGAGTGAGACGATCGAGTGTCCGAAGGGCATATTCCGAGGAATCGTGAGCAATGTAGGCGCGGATGGCATCCAGATGGTCTTGCGCGGTTTGCGTCCAGTGAACCTTCATTTGGGGAGACCGTAGTCGGCACGGACCTCCCGAACGTCCCGGGTGCGGCCCGCATAACTGTCAGCCAAACCCTTCGCAATCGTCTCGCGTACATATATCTCGTGCATCAAGTCGTCCCACGTAGCGTTCTCCGGCATCCGATCGATCAGCTTGTGCGCTTCCTCTTTCTGCATCTCTCTTGCCATGGCATCATCTCCTGTAACACTGAACAGAATACCCGAACCCTCGTTGCCATTCAATTCCCATGGGGTGAAGCAAAGGGCGGGACGGACTGTCTCTGTGCTTGCCTACGCCCAATGTTGGCGGGCCCAGGCGGATTGGCTGACTTGGCCGAGGAGTCCGCGGAGCGCCCAGATTTGGCGCACGTGGGCCATGGTATGGCAAATCGTGCGCATATAGAAATCCGAGCGCGTCGGTTTGCCAGGATGATCGAAAACCTTTGCGGCCAACTCGGATTCATCGGCAGGAGTCAGCGCCTCGAAGGCCGCGTTGCGGATCCGTTCAAGGCTCTCGAGCATTTCGCTTGTGCCTGGGAACGAATCGCCCGCTTTTGGCCGCTCCGCTTCGGAGCATCCCCACAGGTTCCATCGAGACTCGTTCGCCAACAACCGCTCACCTGCCTGTGCGCCGATGCCGCAGTTGTCGAGGTTGTGCAGACAATGCATCACGATCCACGCGATATTGTTCCGGCCTTGAATTGGAAACGCCCACACTTGCTCATCCGTCAGGTCGTAGAAAGACTCCTCCAATGCCGTCAGCGCTTCATCAAGGCCGATCTCGATGGCCTGCTTCAGATGGGTATTCCCGGCGATCTTGCAGTCATGTTTGCCAATGGTCATGATTCTCTCCGCGCCAAAAGCCCCTTTGTAAAGATCGACGATGGGATTGAGCCGCCCGGGTGTGTCGGCTCGAACAATCTGCTATGTTTCAAGCAACTCCGATGCTTCGCGCAGCAGCGTGGGCAGATAGTCGCTAACGACTTCCCACACAATCTCGACGTCGACCACGTCGTATCCGTGCACGATGATGTTTCTGAAGCCGATGATGCGCTCGTACTCGGAAATCTGTTGAAGAACATCAGGATCGGAACGGCCCATTCGGTTTAGGGCTTCACCAATGATCTCGAACTTCCGCTCCACGGCCGCCCGCGTCATGTCGGCGTCTCGAAATGCAGGGAAGTCCAACCCGCTGATGTATCCCTCGATTGCCTGTGCGGCCTCGACAATGTCGTAGAGCAACTTTTTTGTCTCAAGCTTCATAGACGCGCACTCGCGTGCGTTGCAGCGCTTCACGGAAATATGGGTTGTGAACAGCGTCCTCGATCACCACATCCACCGGCCGTCCGAAGATCTCTTCCAGGCGTTCCTTCAGCTCGAAGTATCGTCCAAACATGCGGCCTGGACGCCTGTCGAAACGCGCTAACACGTCCACGTCGCTCTCGGGGCCAAAGCCCGATTTCGTAATGGATCCGAAAAGGTCAAGGCGCACTACGCCCACTTCCCGGCAAACCCCGGCGATCGCCTGTTCATAATCAACGAACTTGTTCATCGTTCCTGTCCGTGCCTGTTCATCTCTGGCGCCTCGCGGCCTGTGTCTCCCTTGAGATGCATGGTAGCGCTGATATAGCGAGCTTTGCAAGAGATGCCGTGCGGATGCGGTTAGCCCTGTTGTATATCTCCGCATTGTATGGCAGACGCCGCTTGTTTCACTCGATGGGCAATTGCAATACACCGTTCAAATGAATGTTCTTGGACGCCCCATCTTCGAAGACCACTTTTACGTCTCTCGGCTGGTTTGCCAGGTCGCTCAGTGTGCAGCCGGCCTTTGTCATCTCGACGCGGATGCTGTCGATGCCGAATCCTTGATTTCGCTTGCGGTCGATGTATACGTCGCCGAAGTGGTCATGGATCCGATTTCGGGCTTCGGACGCGGCGCCGTTGCCCCAATCGAAGATGGTGAACACGCCGATGCCCCCGCCGGCCTTGTCGGCGACGCCGCCGTGGCCGTAGTTCTCCATGGTGAACCCGTAATCCTCGGGGCCGAAATGGGGGTGCACTTGCTCCCACAGCGCTTTTTGCTGCGGGTTCTCAGGGCAGTACATCATCACGAATCCGGCTTTCAGTGCGGCGATGCCCCGCTCGAACAGCCGCGGGTCGCCGAGTTCTTTGTAGTATTCGAGAAATAGTTCCGCGAGCAAGGTTTGTCGCGAATCGTTCCACTCGCCGTCGCAGTTCATCACACCGAACCCGCCGAGTGCCGGAACGTGAATGAAGGGCGGCTGCCACACCTGTTGTGCAGTAGCCAACTCGTCCATCGTCCGCCGGCCCCAGTCGAGGTATCGCTGCTGCTTCGTCGCATGGTACGCCTCGAGCAGCGCCTCGGCCGTCCAGAACGTACACATGTTGTTGCGTTTATACGCCGCGTTCCGCGGAATCATCTTTCCGAGGTATTCGTTCTTGCCCCACGGACTGCACGACCAATAGGTTTCGTAGTCCTCCCATCGACCCTCGGGGACGATTTCCTCGATAACGGCGTCGAGCGCCTTGACGGCGGCCTCGCGATATTTTGCGTCTCCGGTGACTTGCGCCAATTTCAGCAGGAACGTCACGCTCATCGAAGTCTCGGGCGAGTCAAACAGCACCGGCGACGGTTCAAGTGTCTCGGGGTGCAGCCATGCCGGGAAGAATCCGCGGCCATCCTGGAGGGTCAACAGCTTCTCGGCATAGGTTTTGGCATATTCGAGCAGCCGCGTGTCGGGTTCGATGTCCTCGTGCCAACGCAACATGAGCAGGCAAGTCCAGCTTGCGTCAGCAATGTGATACCACTCGGGCGTTATGCCGCGTTCCTGCGGACACCGATCCGAGTTCATCCAGAATCCCGAGTCCCAACCTCTCGAGCGACGGTATCTCCTGCCGTCAATCTCGAGGTCGTAGGTTTCAGTTGCGTAGACGGAGGGGAATATTCCGTCCTTCATCGGCGCTGCCAACGCCAGTTCTTTCGCTAGGTTCGCTTTCTCGGCCAGTTCTTTGTCCCCGGTTCGTTTCGCGTAGCGCATCACGCCGGAGGCGCTGCGCAACGATGAAAACCACGTCTGGTTCCAAATCGATAGAAACTCCCGCAACGAGTACTCGCCGGGATAGTTGGGCGATTGCGTGACATTCACGATGAAGCCCGGCGCGCCGACGCGTTTGCCGTCAATCTCGAATTCCTGCCAGACGGCGTCTTTCCAACTGTTGAACGCCCAGTTGTACGTATGCTTGACGTACGTGTCCATCGGGACGGTGCCCGGCTCGCCCTTCTGGAACAGCGGCCTGCCGTAGCGATCCCAATAGAACTGCACTGTGCGCTCCCACGGGTTGACGGGGTCGCCCTCGGCTTGGTACGCGGCAATGTAGAAGCCAAGTGTGACCTGGCCCGCGGCAAACGTCATCCCGGGCGCCTTCCGATACAACACGTGCTCGGGGATTTCAGTACGCGCCATGCCAAGCCAGAAGGCCTTCGCCGGCACGTCGTAGTCCATGAACCATGGGTTCGCTTCGACCGCCCCGCAGATATCGAGGTCGGGCGCCATCACCAACACGTCGCGGCCCTTTGCCGCGATGATGGCCGGGGAGCGAAACACGTGCTGCGCGATACAGTAGCCGTCTTCGGGCGCGAGATGCGTGGCCCACCAGAAGTCCGGATCGAACTCGACCTCAAATCGTATCGCCAACTCGTCCTGTTGGACGGGTTCGTCGAGCCGCCACGTCATGTGCACCCGCTGCCAGCCATCGTCGGCATCGACGATATCGACCGTCGGTTCCACGCCCCCGAGTGCAGGCGCATCGAATCGCACGCGGTTTTCGCCGTCCGTTTCCACCAGATATTTTCCTTGTACTTCCGAGATATTCATCGCATGAGACTCCAAAACCGTTGATGATAGAACAACCCATAGTGCAAAAAGGCTGATCATGATCGTGTCCTCTCCTCGCAAGCAACGCCGCCGATTCGACGTAGTTGAATTGCGCGAATGTACCGGCAGAAATCGAGGAGGGCCGAGCCGAGACACCCATTCCGTCAGCCGCGACAGATTCTGGCACTTGTTTCCAGCGGAATTCAACAAGACGTGTGCCAAGTCTTAGAAAAGGCGAGATAGGCGGGGAGGGCGAGACTCTGTCGAGCCAGTTCTTTCCTGGGTGGCTCGCGCGGCTCGACGTAGTGTCGCCCTGCCCGGACGCGGAAAGCGGCATTTCCGTCGCGTCTATAGGCCTGCCAAGGCCTTTTCGGCGGTGATGATGCCCTCGTTGCGCAGGCGCTCGACGTCGTCGGCGATGGTCTGGCAGCCCTCGGGCATCGGCGATTTGCGGCTCATGAAATCGCGGCCTTCGGCGATAGCTTGGCGCATTTCGTCGTCGGGGATGAGCACCCCGTACGCGGCCCCGCGGCCGGCGCCGTCCGCGCGAGGCAGAAGGATCTGCGCGGAGACCGCGCGCAACAACGCTGCAAGCCCTTTGAGCGCGGCCCCGCGCACATCTTCTGGAAAACACGTCCATCATGCGCTGGATAGCGGTTTCGGGCGACGCGGGCGGGTGCAGTTGCGTAAGAACTAGGTGGCCGGTTTCGGCGACGGTGATTGACGCCTGGAGCTCTTCGACGTTCGTGATCTCACCAACCAGTAGTACGTCGAGGTCCTGATTCATGGCGGCCTCGATGCCGGCAAGGAAGCTTGGCACGTCGACGCCCACTTCGCGCTGCTGCACGAGTGCCTTCTTGGGGCTTATGAATAGATGGAATGATTCTTCTAGCGTGCAGATATGGCAGGCCCTATTGGCGTTGATGTGATCAACGAGACTGTAAAGGCCGGTTGTTTTTCCGGAGCCCACTCGGCCAGCGAAGACGATCAGGCCGCTGGGTGATTCGCTGGCCTTGATCATAGGTTCCGGGAGATATACTTCGGCGACGCTCGGGATCCTCGACATCTTGATGACTCTCATCACGATGCTGTATTCGCCATGGGTGCGCGCAACGCAGATACTCGCCCCATACTCGCCGGGGGAGCCGCACCATCGCTGGAACTTTCCGCTTTCAGGACCTATCCGCGCCATGTCTTCCTTGCCGATAGCCGCCCTGGCCGTTTGCTCGATCGCGTCTGCCGTAAGCGGCTCGGCCTCGGTGCGTTCAAGCAGTCCAAGCGACCCGCCCACACGTATGACGCGCGCCTCGGACACGAATGCATCATCTTCATCGCTCCAGAAAATGATGACTTCATCCGACATTTCCCATATACAGAGGCTCACATCCATCGCTAGCCGGTCACCAGCAATTTTGGGTGCGTCCTACCCATCTTACGTAGTGCCTAGCGGTGGCGCTCATCGGCGCGGCTTGTCCACGTCCGGTGCAGCGGCTGGCTCGGTTCTCATTGCCTGCTTTTGCAGTATCGCATCGAGCATTATAAGCCCAAAAGACATTTGTGCAGCAACCAATGCGGGAGCGGAGACACCTTCCTGCTGCGACACCTCGCAGCTGGCTACCTGACCATATTTCTCCAGAATCGAGAATGTCGAGTTGGCATATTCGGCTCCGGCCAAGTCAGATAAGACGTTGAATCCAGTTCCCATTACTTCGTGAGGATTCTCTTCCTGCCAGAGCAAACCAAAGGACTGCATGCAAGTGCGAATGCGCTCGGGCATGGCGGAATCGAGGGGTTCGCAAACGATCACATACAGCGGTATGGATTCACGGGAATGGTATTCATCATGCAATGGAAACGTGAACGCTGGGGAAATGTTTGCTGCATAATCGAGGAGCGCTGTTGTCTCTGAACGAGGATTTGAAAGGCACCAATCCACTTCGCGGACCCGTGGGTCTCTGAATACAGCAGACAGGGTTCGTCCTCCATCAGGTTGATCATCGAGATTCAGGCAGGGAATGAAATGCCAAGTGACATCCAGTGACAGCAGGTGTTCGTTGCCATTTACGAGGCCGTGAAGCAACGATAGTATGGTCGTGCCACCGACGGCTTCGCCTGGATCGGGAAACGCATACAGAAGGACATGCGTCTGTCCATGACCGAATTCGTAGGCTTTTATGGGATGTCCTGATTCAGTGCGACCGATCTCGGCCTCCAGGACATCCTCGTGTGCCCGTGCGAGAGCGTGGCATTCACTAAGGACTTGAAGCGGTGGGAGAATCGAGTCGACTTGCGACGACAGACTCTTCGCAACAGTTGCTATGGCCTCGGAAGTATGTTCCATTGGGATCTCCCTTACTGTTTGGACCTCGCCTGCGTGCAATGTACTTAATCCGTTTTCGTCCGGCTCTGGATTGGCCTCATTGACCTCTGGGGGCGCCTGTGTTGACGCGCAAGCGTGCAGAATCGTGAGCAGCGATAGGAAGAGACGATTCATGATAGGGCTCCAGTGTGGCGACGATGGAACGTCGAACAGGTGCTGCTTGCATGGTTCGACATTTCCCATATGGACGCCCATGACCGCCACGGACACGTTATTTACTTTAGTTTCAGATTCTACATTCCCGGCTTTGCCGCGCCGGGCTATGGGCCAACCAAGGCTTTCTCGGCAGTCTCGGGGGTGATAGTGCCTTCGTTGCGCAAGCGCTCGACGTCCTCTGCGATGGTCTGGCAGCCCTCGGGCATCGGGGATTTGCGGCTCATGAAATCGCGGCCTTCGGCGATGGCCTGCCGCATTTCTTCGTCGGGGATGAGCACGCCGTAGGCGGCGACCCGGCCGGCGCCGTCCGCTCGTGGCAGAAGGATCTGCGCGGAAACGGCGCGCAGTACGCCGGCGAGCGCCCTCAGCGACACGTTGCGCATATCTTCTGGAAACACGTCGATCATCCGCTGTATCGCCGCTTCGGGTGACGCGGGCGGATGGAGTTGGGTAAGGACTAGGTGCCCGGTTTCGGCCACGGTGATTGACGCCTGGAGCTCTTCGACGTTCGTGATCTCACCAACCAGTAGTACGTCGAGGTCCTGATTCATGGCGGCCTCGATGCCGGCAAGGAAGCTTGGCACGTCCACACCCACTTCGCGCTGCTGCACGAGCGCTTTCTTGGGGCTGATGAATAAATGGAACGAATCTTCCACCGTGCATATGTGACAGGCCGAATTGGCGTTGATGTGATCGACGAGGCTATAGAGGCCCGTTGTCTTTCCCGAGCCCACTCGACCAGCGAAAACGATCAGGCCGCTGGGTGACTCCCCGGCCTTGATCATAGCTTCCGGCAGATATACCTCAGCTACAGTCGGGATCGACAACATCTTGATGACTCTCATCACGATGCTGTATTCGCCATGGGTGCGCGCAACGCAAATACTCGCACCATACTCGCCGGGCGAACCGCACCACCGCTGGAACTTCCCGCTTTCTGGCCCTATGCGTGCCATGTTCTCCTTGCCGATGGCCGCCGTGGCCATTTGCTCGATCGCGTCCGCCGTAAGCGGCTCGGCCTCGGTGCGTTCGAGGCATCCCCGCAGCCGGATAGCAGGCGGCTCGCCGGGAATAAGAAACAGGTCGCTTGCATCGCGATCAACGGCCTCGCGCACCAGACGCTCCAACTCGGGAGGAAGTTTCACAGCCATGGTTTTCTCCTTTCAATCAGGTCGGTATGCCCTGTTATCGGCTCCTTGCGTTCCTTTGCCTGAGGCACGTCTACTTCAGACGCGTCGCCAGTGATGTAGCCGAGCAACATGCTGCGTAGGCGTTTGCGGGCGTCGTACAGGCGCCGCTTGACCGTTCCTTTGGGAACATCGAGCCTGTGGGCAATCTCGGCACAACTCCGCTCCTCGAGATAGAACAGCTCGGCCGTCTCGCGTACGACTGGCGGCAGCGCGTGCAGGGCCTCACGGACTTTTCGCCGGAGTTCTTCTTCTTCGGCTCGGCGCCGTGGCGAGGACGCCTCGCTCGACAATTCAACTGGTTTCTCCACGAGGACCTCGCGCCGCTTCCGCGTGACGCGATTAGCGTGCGTCCGCACAATCTGGCGAAACCAACCCGGAAAAGCCTGTGGGCAGCGCAGATCATCAAGTTGCTCCAGTGCCGTTATGAAAGATTCCTGGACCACATCCTCTGCTAACGCGGCGTCAGCAGCCAGGGCCTCAGCTAAGTCGAGCGCCCACGGTTGAAACCGGCGCACCAGCTCGCGGATAGCGCTCTCCTCGCCCGCGCTACACCGGGTTAGGAGGTTCTCAAGAGTCTCAATCACTCCGGCTGTTTCGTCCTCGACGTTTACCCATAAGAGCCATCCAGCGCCGAAAAGGTTCGCTCTGTGTTCACCGCGTTGCACTGCGCTGAGCGTTGCGACGGCGCCATTGTTTCGCACGGCGAGAGCCCGACGTGCCTGTTGACAAGCTTACTAGATTGCTGGCCGCAAGACACGCAGCACCATCTGGCCGCCTAAGGTCCCTTGCGGGGTGTACCATTGGCAAAAGCCCACATCCCGAAGTACCATTCCCAGAAAATAGTCACTTCTCTTGCCCC